>JBEBXX010000093.1:0-7091 GCA_040391435.1 Aureliella helgolandensis
ATTTTGTCATCGCCCTGCGGCAGTATGGGCCTGGACAAGCGGTCGCTCCCACGGGCCCCACAACGGAGGCTGGCACTAGCGCTGGCGGTGGCGCGTCGCCCGCCTCGCGCGCGCCCTCCAGCACTTCGGCAAGCCAGGATTTGGACGCGGGGACGTGGACCCCGGACTTTAGCAAACCAGCCACGTTCCGCCTCCGCAGCGTGCTCGATGTGGTGGACGTGCGCTTGTCGGTTCCCAATCTGGATGCGAGCAGCGATGGCGGCGGAACGAGTGTTGATAGAGGCACGGCATCCAGTGGTACTAGCTCCGCGGCTTCGACTGCGAAAAATAGGCTTCTGCCTTCGCCGTTTTCAAGCGAACCATCGCTCGGCAGCGACTATAATGAAAGATTATTAGATGAATCGACGGTTGACATGGCAATCAGCCGCGTGGGACGCGTCGATCTGCGACAGGCCCCGCTGGAAGTGCTGGCTGGCGTGCCCGGAATTGACGAACAGTTGGCCCAGCAGATTGTTGCCCAGCGCGACACAGCCGGGGCAGCCAACGGTGGCTCGCTCGGTAGCAGTCGAATTTCGATTGCTTGGCTGCTGAGCGACGGCTTGGTGGATCTGGCTCAACTGAAAAAACTGGAGCCTTTCCTAACATGTCGCAGCGACGTTTATCGAACGCAAGCCATGGGTTACCGCGACGCACTCACCCCTGTTTACCGCTGCACGGCCGTCATCGACGCTCGACAGCTTCCCGCCCAAATTATTGACCATCAAGTCTGGCATGCATGGGACCGTGGATTCCCCACCGACCGCTTCGCTCCCAACGTGCAGTAGAATCGCTTCGCAAACAACTACGAAATGTCTATGAAGGCTCTATTCGAAAAATTTCCTTTTCTGCCCCGGTCTAGGCTGCGACCGTCCGGCGGTGGACGAGTGGTAATTGTGCATTGGGATCAGCAAGCGATCGATTATCTGATCGTCAGTAGCAAGTCCAACAAAGTCGCAGCCAGCGATCGTGGACGCGTGGCGTGGGCTGGATTTAGCAACCCGCTGCTAGCGCTGGCCGAGCACTTGCGCACGGTGCCCGCACGGCCGCAGCGTTTGATCGTGCTGCTCTCGCGGCCGCTCTTGGAACAGCTAAGCCTTACGCTGCCGGTGGCCGAGCTCAGCGAACTTCCCGAGTTGGTGGCCGCCGAGGTCGAACAGCAACTCGGAGAGACCGATGTTCCACCGATTGTCGACTTCTACTCGCAGCCCAGCTTGAGCCAAGCGGCCACCGGCGATGGGCAGCATGCGCTGGCCTTTTCACTGGCCGCAGTCGAACTGGAACGCTTGCGACAGTGGAGTCAACAGGCCAGCCTGCGACTGATGGCAGTCTGTTCGCGCGAACTTTCGCCGCTGGGCATCTTGCGCCGCAAAAAAGTGGCCGATGACTCGCTCAATATCTCAGTGCATTTGGTATCGGGCGAAGCCGAACTGGCGGTTTGTCGCGGCGCCGAACCCGTTTACTTGCGGCTGATCCGGACGGCCATCGACGACCCGCAGCGCGTGGCGGACCAAGTCTGGTTGGAGACCCAACGCTGCTTGACGATTCTACCGGCAGAGCTGGCCGACCTGCCGCAGGCCTGGTTTGTATTTACGACCTGCGAAGCGGCTTGGCACGTTGCTCGCTCGCTGGAAGACCGCGGCGTTACCGTGCAGCCGGTCGATCCCTTGTTCGGCTGGCAGACCGAAGCGGGAGGTCTAGCAGATGCTGTCGACGAAGGGAATCCGTCGGAGGCCGCTGGGCCCGGAGCTGCGTCGGCTGCAACCGACACCGCTGCAACTGGCACGTCTATATCCGGCATTTCAGCTCCACTGGCTGATGAGTCTACTGGCGATGACGATTCAGCGGACTTTCAGACTCCGGATGCAGAGACGGATGAAGATGACGTAGACGTTGGAGTTGCCAAAGGCGATGACGCGTCAAGTGACTTGTCAGAATCCACTCCACGCATCGAGCTGCCGCGGCAAACGTCGGCCGCCAATGCGGGGGCGGCTTGGGAGTATCTGCACGATGAATTGCCAATCAATATGTTGGCACCCAAGAAGGCTCCCAAGCCGCCTAACCCGCTGCATCGCTGGGGCGCTATGGCCGCCGCAGTGCTGGCTGTCGCCGGCTTGGGTATTTACTTTCTGCTGGCAGACGTCAACACGCTGCGCACAGAAGTCGCCGAGCTTCGTGACGAAGTGGCTGAAGAAAAGAAGCTGGCTGCGAAATTTCAAGAGAAGGCTGATCAAGTCGCTTTTGTCGAAACTTGGCTCAGCGATCAAGTCGATTGGCTGGCCGAGCTCAACAAACACTCCGCGCGCATGCCCGACGGAGAACTGGCGACGGTCCGCAGACTGACGGCTTCTGCAACTGGCAACACAGCGCGAGTCGACCTGTCGCTGCAAGTAGCTCATCAAGAGAACATTGCCCAACTTGAAAATCGCATTCGCAGCGCGAAATACCGAGCCACCAGTCAACGCATCAGCCAGAACGCCGACTCCGCCGAATATCCCTGGCAGTTCGAAACGCAAATTGCATTTCCCGTCGAAGTCCCTCAACGCGAAGCCTATGTCGAGGCCAGCCCGGCACCGCAGTCCGTCGAAAAATCCTCCGTACAGTCTGCTCAACAGTCCACTCAGGTGCCTGCTATCGAATCGGCCGCTGATACCGCGACTAAGAACCGACCGGTAGCCACAGCCGCCTCCGTGGCAGCAACTAGTCCGTCTGACAAATCACCGTCTGACAAATCACCGTCTGATGAATCACCGTCTGATGAATCACCGCCAAGCGATGCGGATGTCGACGTACCGGAACTTCCCATGGCTCAGCATGATGGCTCGCTCAAGGATAGTGCTAATCGCAAAAGCGCCAGCAGTATAAGCACTGCCAGCGACAACGCTGCCAGCGACAACGCTGCCAGCGACAACTCAGCAGCTACCGGTTCACAAGCTACCGGTTCACAAGCTACCGATTCACAAGCTACCGATTCACAAGCTACCGATTCACAAGCTACCGACACTGCGGAGCAACCCAAGCTATGAATAACCGTACAAAGTGGTTAGCCGCCGGTGGACTATTGGTCATGCTGTTCTACGCTGGCGACAGTCTCTACCGCGGCTGGATTGAAACTCCGACGCAGCAATTGACGGTGGAGCGCGACGCGTTGAGCGATTCCCTGCGCGATGTGCACGATCAGCAGATGCTGGCGCAAAAGGCCAGTAAACGTCTAGACGATTACGCGGCCCGCGCCCTGCCCTATTCTCCGCAGTTGGCACGCTCTGGTTATCAAGAGTGGTTGTTGACCGAGGTCGAGAAACATGGTCTGACGTCGGCCTCGGTCGATGCTGCCCAGCCGGTCGCGATCGCAATCAAATCGCGCACAAAAAAAGGGAAGCGGGATGCGATCGGCTATCGCATTGGTTATTCGGTGCGTGCCCAAGCCACGCTTGCCAAGCTGGCTCAGTTTTTAGACGCCTTTCGCACGGCTGGACATCTCCACAAAATTCGCTCGCTGGCGCTCAATCCAACGGGCAAGGAGGGAATGCTCGATGTCAGTCTGGCAATTGAAGTGCTGGGTCTCGATGCTTCGCCCAGCAAGGATCAGCTCAGTCAATGGCGTTTGGCCCGCGATGACCAGCCTACCACTGCCGCGCCTCACAAATTTGTTCAGCGAAATCTGTTTGCGCGCGGCTTCGCTAAAGCCCTGCAGGAAATTCAGCTCAGCGCGATTACTGTCGATCGCTTTGGCGCGGGGCAGGCTTGGTTTCGGCTAGATAGTCGCGGCACAACGCAGACGGTGGGAGTTGGCGAGCAGTTGACTGTAGCCCTCTACGATATATCGGTCGCCGAAATTGTGCCTGGCAAGGTGCTGGTTCATTTCAATGAAACACCCTACTGGCTGAGCTTGGGAGACACGATCGCTCAAGTCGCCAATGAGCGGACCACTAACTGATGGGGAGACTAGAGATGCTTGTGCGAGTGAGAGTTAGCGTGGGGCTATGGGTCTGCGGTGTGCTGCTGGTTTTGGCCTGCAGCCCTGCGGCGGTCCATGCGCAGTTATTTGGAGATCGCACCGTTGGGCGACCTATCAACTCGCCACAAAACCAAGGTGGTGGAGTGGGGCTTAGCGGGGCTGCGGCTGCAGGGGCCACTGCCGGCATGCTCGATGGCAGCGAGCGCTTTGTGCGCGGCAATCGCTCTCGTCGCGACTTCGTCGGCTCAAATCGTGGGAGCCTAACGGGCTTTGTCGGCTCGACTCAAGCCATCGGCGTGGGACGTGTTCCCCCGGCCACCCAGGGGCTGAGAATCGAGCGCTCTGAGGCACCGCAGCTCAATCGCCCACTGCCACCGCAACCGAACAGAGGTCTGTATTATCCGCGTCTAGAGATCGGCTTTTCCGAGCCGAACACGCTGGTCGCCCCAACCGAAGTGGCCGCCAACCAACGCCTGCTCGACCGCGTCTACGGTGTAGCAGGCGATTCAGTTAATCTGACTATCTCCGGTCGTACCGCCATACTCCGCGGCGCTGTCGAGAATGCACGCGCCGCAGAACTGGCCGAGCAACTGCTCAGTTTTGAACCTGCCATCGACAGCGTGCGAAACGAACTGCAGTTTCCCCAGTAGGCTCGTAACGAGCAACGCGCTGTTACGGCATCTTCTCCCCCTCACCTAACATCGTCCCCCTCACAAAATTTCGTCTCTCTCTCAGAGCATCTCCTCTCTCGTATCATCTCGCTGCCCCACCGCGCCTACTCCTGGCGGCCAATGCGTGGCTTGCCTTCGAGCCACTTACCTGCGCGAATGTCGCGCCGGCCCGCCGACGATGAACCATTGGCATCGCCGCTCGTATCCACATTTTCCCCAAAGCGATGTTGGGTGCGCGTGCGGTGGTCGATGACCTGAGTCGACATAGGCGCGGCGGTCTGACTTTCCGACAGGCGTTGTAGGGCGCTGTTATCGAGCGTCATCAGCTCGCTGGTGCCGTCATTGGCCGGTTGCACGAAGCCATTGCGCCACTGCTGTGAGGGTTGGGAAGCGTTGCAGGCATACTGTCAAACACTCCAGCGTCTTCAGCCCGTTGCAAGTGGCGCTGGAAACTCGGCGGTAAATCGATAGTCTTGACATCATGCCGAGGACGTTTGGACCCATTCAGCGTTTGTACGGCCGACTTGTCCGAGTTCTTGTCGTCGTCAGTGTGGCCCACCAACTGATAAGGTGAGTTTTTGCCTTTTTCAGCCAGTTCCTTTTCCGAATCGACACTGCGTTTAGGCACGCCGGGCAGCAGCTTAATAGTCGGCTCCCCGATGGTCGTACCACCAGCGGATCCCTCGTAGCGAGCGATCAAACTGAGGCTCATCGGCGGACCGCCGACTTCACTCCACGGCAGCCAGACGCTATAGGAGGGACCTAGCGAAGTGCGGCTCATCTGCGATGAAAATTGCTCGGGCGTGAAGACGAACTTGCGTAATGGCCGCTGGTCATGGGCCTCTAACTTGTCCGCGTCGAAGACATAAACGGCCAGTCCGCCCTCGACTTCAATAGGGTCGGTCTTTTCCTTCTCGTAGAAGTAGACTCGGCCACCAAAACCACGCACACCGGGTTGATTGGGTTGATGCAGGACGGTGTCGGTCCACACGGCTACGACGCGCTCGGGATGGGGAATGGGTTTTTCCTTGGCCCATGGCCAGCGTAGCTTGGGCGTAGTGGGCGCAAACTGACAGCCACATAAGGCCACGGCGACCGACAGGCAGAGCAACCGCATGGCTGTCGGAAACGTGATTTTCGGCAAACAAGCGATCATCGTGAACCTCCAGTGTTTGGCGGTGCTACCGCTGGAGTCGAGTAAAAGGCAGGGACTACGGCCGAGTTGCCGCTCGCGTTGCTCGGATAGCCCGCGCTGACCGGCGCACTGCCGCTGGCGGTAACCACTGCACCAGGGTCGGTTGCCCAGTTGGACGCCGATGGCACGGTGGGTAGATCGAGCGAGGCGAGCGGGCTGGAGTTGCGTTTGGGCGCTTCGCCCGATCGCGAGCTGGGCAGTGGCACAACTTCCGGTGGCGCTGGTGGGGCCGGTTCCGGAAGAGGCGTCGAGTATGGGAGTGCTTCGTCAATCGTACCTTTGGTGCGACCGCGAGGATCGATGGCCGGATAAATTGTCTCGGTCTCCATGTCATCAATTAAGGATGTTGTCAGATCGGTTGAGGGATAGACATCCCCGTGGATGGCGAAGATGTCGGCCTCACACCAGCTCATGCGCGCAAACTCGGCTTGCTTCACCCGTTCCATATCGCCTTGCGTGCGAATTACGTAAGGGGTCATGATGATTAACAATTCGGTCCGTCGCGTGTCAAAGTAATCGTAGCTGAATAGGTACTTCAACAGCGGTAGGTCGCCCAGCCACGGAACTTGGCGATGCAATGTCTCCGTGCTGCGAGAGATCAGGCCGCCCAAGATAATGGTCTCGCCACTCCCCGCGCTGACGGTAGCCTGCGCGGTAATGGTATCGATGCGCGGCGAGCGGATGGCCGTCCCGTCGGCCGAGATCGATACAGGGATGCCTTCGCTTTCGGGACCGAGCTTGGATTTCTCAGCGTCGATTTCCATCACGACGTTGTTCTCAGGGCTAATGCGCGGCGTGACACCAATGATCAAGCCCACGTTTTCCAGGGCAACGTTGTTCTGAGCTCCGTTTTGATTGATGATCGAACTGACAATACGTGGTACGCGCTGGCCGACTTGGATAAACGCTTGTTGATTGTCGAGCGTCAGGACCTGTGGACGGCTCAGGATTTCCAAGCGTCGACTCTCCTGCAGCGCGCGGAGTAGAAAGCTGACGTTCTCGCTGCTGGCCGATAGGACCAACCCGCCAAACCCAGCCGTGTCGTTGTTGCGCCCGACTGCAAAGTTGGAAATTCCCTGGCCACCTACCTGCCCTGCGCCTTGCAGTGCACGGGCCGACCCGGAATTGCCCAGTGGCCCTGTATTGTTGAAGTTAAATCCGGGGATATTGCTCGCTGCTACGATGTCCTGCGTGGTCGACGTTACTACGCCGGCGGGTGTCGACGTGTTGA
>JBEBXX010000094.1:0-7083 GCA_040391435.1 Aureliella helgolandensis
CGCTCGGCTCGCGGTCCGCGTCGTCGGCCGGGTAGCGTTCCCCGTCGGCGCGAGCATGATCGTACTCGCGATCGCCAGCGTAATCCTCGGCGAACTCGTGGCGTCGACCGGAAGTCGAAGCTGGCTGGCCTCGCTTGGCAAATCCATTGCGATGCGAATTGCGATCGTCGCGACTGTCAAAGCTTGAATCGTGGTGCCGCGCTGAGCCACCCTTGGCCGATGCGATCCAAGTGGTAATCCGCGACAATTCGTAGCTGCTACCGCTACGCAGCAGTCGCCGTCCACGCTCGGTGGCTACAAAACGCTCCACGCGATCGAGCAGTTGGCTGGGGTGCATCTGAGCTAATTGCTGAGGCGTACGGACACCGGTGGAGACCAGAAGACGCGCGTCGAAGGGACGCAACTGACCGATCGAGCACAGCAGCCGGGCCTCGGCTTGCCAGCTCGCCACGGTGTCCGGGCGGATTCCCGACTGCCGAATTTGGTCTGCGACCCAGGCTGGATCTGCGTCGAGCAAATCGCCGATGCGGTCAATGCCCAACCCGCGCAAGCGGCCGGCTAAGGCTTCGTCGATCGATGGCGATTCTTCAACGAGCGAGCGGTGAGTTAGGTAGAACTGCGACCGGGATGCAAGCGGCTGAGCAGATTCCGCATAGATACTGGGCTGATACCATTTTGCCGCTTCGTAATCATTGGCTACGGCGGCCAGATGGCGATTGATATCCACTGCAGGTGCCGGGCTGGCCGCTAGATAGCCTACCCAGCCTTGGTGTTGCCGGATCAGTTCGGCCACGCGTTCGTCGCCGGTCATGATGAGCAGTTGCTGACCGGTGGTCGCCACGCGGGCCAAGTGCGCGATGGCGGAAGTTTGGTCCTCAGGATTCAAGCGATCGAGCTCTTCATCGATCAGCACGGGTACTCGCTCGTTGCGATCCCCCAGCGCCTCAGCGATCGCCAACTGCTGAGCGACGCGGACGAGCTGTGTGGGCACCTCGGCTTCGAAGCGTCTGGTCGGCTCATAGACGATGCCATCGACTAGGTCGTAGCGGCGCTGCAAATCTTCGGGCGTGTTGCGATAGCCCGCCAGAGCGCGCAGCCGCTCTCTGCCCCCCATCAAACCAGCAATTTGCCAATTGACTAAATCTTCAAAGCGATTGGGGGCGGGCGACGCCGTCCGTTCGGAAGAAAGTCGCTGGCGCAGTTCTTCCGCCTCGTGTTGCAGCCGTTCGCGTTCTTGCCAATGGTCGAGCTGCAGCACGGCGATCTCGAGCTCCCGGAGAATTTCCTCGACACGCCGCCCACTGGGCGCTGCGTGGCGAATGACGAATTCACGGCGGTGCAGTTCTGCATCGCGCAACTGGCGTCGGCAATCCTCCGCCTGCTGCATAGCCCGCTCGCGCTTGCTGTGAATGGTATCGATGGTATCGAGCAAACGCTGGCGCGCCACTGGATCGATGCCAGTGTGCGCGGTCCTGACCTGCGCATCGCTGAGCAGCCAGTCGTGCAGATCATTATGATCGTGGCAATCGCACCAGTCGCCAAAGGCCAGCGATAGCTGTTCTGAGGAGAGTTGGTATTGATCCGCGATTCTGCGCAGCAGTTCGGCCCGCTCCTCGATCAGCTTTTCGACCGAATGCAATAGTTCTGTCTCGCAGCGTTGCAACTGTTGCGACTGCTGCTTAAGCGTCTCATTTGCAGTTCGAGATTCGTGTAACGCCAACTGCTGGCAAGCCTCGTGGAGATCCTTCTGCATATTGCGCAGCGTCTCGGGCAGATTGTCGGCATCTATCTCATAGGATTCTTCGCGGTAGGCAATATGCGTCCGCCCATAAGCATCGCGGCGCACTTCGTATTCGCTCGGGCGGCCAGTCGTGTTGCCTAGTTCTTGAGTGGGCCGATCTTCAAATAGCTGGTCTTGGAAGAGGTTGTGGCGTCTAACTAGAGCCTCCAGTTGGGCGCGGGCCGATTCGATCTGGGCTTCGAGTGAGCGCAGCGGAGCGCGCGGATCGGGCTCTTTGGTAGCGGACAACTGGTCGCCGACCTGTCGCTCTAGCCTCGCATTGAGGACTTCGTTTTCGATCTGGCTGCGGTGCCCCTTGAGATCGCGCAGGGTCTGCCGCCAGCGCGTTAAGCGTTCGTCGATCTGCTGAAGCTGCACGCGGTACGAGTCGTCGACGCTAAGCGTTTGTCGCGATGTCTCACTCAGTTTCAGTTCTGCGTTGAGGCCGGACAGCTCGCGATCCAATTCTGCCAAGTGAGCCTCTGCGCTGCGCAGGTCGCCTTCCAGGATGGCGATGCGATCCTGAAAGCGCCGCTGTTCGCTTGCCGGCTCGGCAAATCTAGCGCTGGACACATCACGGCTGTATTCAGCAGCCGACGCCTGCGCCGCGTGCAGTTCCCGCTGCAGAGCATCTCGTCTAGCGACCAGGGCGGCGCGCGACGTGGGCAGGTGCTGCAACTGCTTCAAGCGATCTTCGATGACGCGCTGCCGCGACACAAAGCGGTCGCGCTCAGGATCCCGCTCCGATTTCGATCCGAGCTGTTTCGATCCGAGCTGTGTGGGGCTGGGGCTTAGCCCTAGTCGATGCGCGAGGGCCTCGAGTCCCAAAGCCGCCCCGTCGGCAGACACAACAGTCGCGAAGCTGGCAAAGCCGGCAAGAGTCTCGCGCTGGGCGGCTGTTAAATTCGGCAGCGGGCTGGGAATGCGTCGGGCGTTGCCTGCTGAAGGCCGAGCCGGCTGCCTATCGGCAACGGATTCGCTGGCCAGCACGTCGCTCGCCGAGCTGCCCGAACTTGCGGGAGCTGTGCCTATGGGAGCTGAGCTCATATAAAAGCGTAGGCCGCGGTTGTTCACTTCCAGTCTGCCGCGCATCGGCACAGTGCTGGAATTCATGTGACTGGAATTCATGCGCGAGGTGCCGCCGGCGGGGCGGCCGGCGCGATCCTCTGACGCCAGTTGCCGCAACCAGTGCAGCAGGCTTGTCTTGCCGGAGCGGTCGGGGCCGCAGATCGCATTGAGTCCGGGTGAGAACGGGCCCAACGAGAAAGAGCCGCGCGATCCTTGACGTTCAACGTCCATATTAACGATTTGCATGAAGGCTCCTCCTTATGCCAAGGGCAAAACAATCCCGCGCCGCTGTTCTGGGGCAGCGAGCGCGGCGAGATAGGGTTTGGGGTAAAACGGTATCATAGGTGGTTGCGTTTCACCAATAGCAAATTGTCAATTTAACTGGTCTGCGCAAAATCAGTGCCTATAAACGGCATTGCTAGCACAGGATGCATATCCTCACTGGGCAACACGGGCGATCTGGGGTAAATATCAGCAATGCGTCGACCTGGCCGCTAGTTGTGTTGAAAGATTGTCTCGAATCCCGGGTCTCAAATTGTAGTTCGGTACCTCCCCGCAGACACTTGGCCTCGCCACCATACAGTTGCCAATTCTGCGGACGCGAGTCCACCGGCACTAGCTGAGACATACCCAATCCTGTTTGAACTTTGAAAGTGGAGAAATCTCAATGTCGATTCGATTTGTTGCTGTTTTGGCTGTCGCGGCTAGTTTTGTTTTGGCACCTGCAAGTGCAGAGGCTGGTCTGTTCCACAAGCACAAGCATGCTGGCCATGGCGCCGTTGCTGGCTGTTGCGACGCGGCACCGGTCTGCTGCGATTCAGCCCCAGCACCTGCTCCAGCACCATGCTGCGAGCCAGCACCAGCTCCAGCTCCATGCTGCGAGCCAGCCCCAGCTCCAGTTTGCTGCGACGCTGCTCCAGTTTGCTGTGGCGAGAGCCACGTAGTAGGCTGCAAAAAGCATCGCCACGGCAAGCACCTGAAGGCTCGCCACGGCAAGCGTCATCACCACCGCCACGCAGACGCGTGCTGTGAAGTTGCCGCTCCAAGCTGCTGCGGTAACTGATCTTGCCAGCCAGTCCTGGTCTTGAGACCGCCTGAACGAAACTCATCAAGGGATGTGTCTCAGAGTTTCTAGGCGATGGACTGTGTGCAACGCATCCGCGCACCGGATGCCAAGAGAAAAAAACGGCGGCACGCATGTGCCGCCGTTTTGCATTTGGTAAGTTGCCACTGCCCGTCTGCGAATAGCCAGCCGCAGGTCGCGAGCGGTCGAGCGTACTTATCGCGTGGAGTGCATAATTATCATGTGGCGTTTCGGCCCGGCGCACCGCGATAATGGCCAGAGCTATCTGGCGTTGGGCGTCCACTGAGGTCGATCCGCAACGGGGCCACAATCTGGCCACATCGGGTTGCTACGTGTTCGGCCCTGCATCTATCGCTTGCTCGGCGTCTGTCGCTTACTCGGCGGCGTTTTCGGAATTGTTTCCTGGGGCTTCGATTCCGGCAATCTCAACGCGTGTATAGCGCTGGCGGTGTCCGATGCGGCGATGGTAGTTTTTGCGGCGGCGGAACTTCTGGATATGAAGTTTTTCGCCCTTTTCCATACCGATCACGGTGGCCGTCACCTTGGCACCGCTGATGGCGGGACTGCCCAACTTCAAGCCTTCGTCACCGCCGATGGCTAGCACGTTGGCAAACTCCAAGGTGTCGCCAGAATTGACGTCTTGGCGCAAATCGATATCCAGACGCTGTCCGGCTTGAACTTTATATTGGCGACCGCCGTCGACGAAAATGGCGTACATAGTAGCTCTCAGAGGCTCTCGGGGAATTAGATGGCGAACTGGCAGGTGCATCACACACTTGGCAATCGTCTGCGAATCCAGGAATTTATCGGACTGCGGGTCGCCCGTCGAGCCCTAATCTGGGGTATGGTCGGGAATATTGAAGTAGCTATATGTCCGCCACCATCCTACAACACCTTGACCGACAGGCCGACAAGCTGACAATGGTCGTTATGGGCATGCAAATGACCCATTTCCGTAGAAGCCACCACCAATCGTTTCTTTAGTGTGTGAGTACCCCATCTGGTGCCAGAGAACTCAAGTATCCGCCGTGCATTGATCAGTTGTAGTGACAAACTCGGTTTGGCGGATTTCGCCGCTGGATTGATTGCCTGTGGTGTTCAGATTTTTTCGACAGGTGGAACGCGCCGCCATTTGTCCGACCACGGTATCGATTCGTTCGATGTGGCCGAGTACACCGGGTTCCCCGAGATCATGGACGGACGAGTCAAGACGCTGCATCCGAAGGTTTTCGGAGGGATTTTAGGGCGTCGCGACAACGTGTCGGACCTCAACGCCATGCAAGATGAAGGCATCTTGGGTTTCGAACTGGTAGTGGTCAACCTGTATCCCTTTGAAGCCACCATCGCTCGCGGCGATGTGACCCAGGCGGAAGCCATTGAGCAGATAGACATCGGTGGGCCGAGCTTGATCCGCGCCGCCGCCAAAAACTACCAATGGGTCACGGTAGCCACGCGTCCGGAGCAATACAGCGGCATCCTCTCCGCTTTGGAAGCGGACGGCGCGACGCACGTCGCCATGCGTCGCAAGTTGGCCGCCGAGGCATTCTCGTTGACCTGCCAGTACGATCAGGCCATCGCCGAGTACTTTCGCAGCGAGATGGGCGGGACGGAGTTTCCTCCGAACATCACCATTCGCTTGGAGCGCAAGAGTCAGTTGCGGTACGGAGAGAATCCGCATCAAAAAGCCGCCGTATATCGCATTCCCAAGGATTCCACCGCCAGCGTGGTCAATGCGCGGCATATCCATGGCAAGGAATTGTCGTACAACAACATCCTCGACCTGGACAGCGCGTTGTCGATCGCGCGCAGTTTTGGCCAGCCCGCGGTGGCCGTGGTCAAGCATAATAATCCGTGCGGCACGGCGACGAGTGCCAAGCTCTCGCTGGCGACCCGCAAGGCTCTCGACGGGGACTTGGTCAGCGCCTTTGGCGGCGTACTAGGTTTCAACCGGACCGTCGACGTGGAGACGGCCGAGGTGCTAGCTGAACCTGGCTTGTTCATCGAAGCCATCATCGCTCCAGACTTCGCCGCGGGAGCCGTCGGCATCTTGACGACTCGCCCCAAGTGGCGCGACAACGTGCGCCTGATGCAGGTCGGCCGCATCGAAGCGGTCAGCTCCGAGCTGTCAGTCCGTTTTCTGGCTGGTGGCGCGTTGGTGCAGGAGACCGATAATCTTCCCGCCTTCCACGCCCAGTGGAAGACCGTCACGGATGCTCAAGTGAACGATGCACTGTGGGATGACATCTACTTTTCTTGGGAGATGGTGCGACACGTCAAGAGCAACGCCATTGTGCTCGGCCGCGACACCGCGCTGGTCGGCGTGGGAGCTGGGCAGATGAGCCGCGTGGATAGCGTGGAAATAGCCATTCGCAAAGCCGGGGATCGCTCTGCCGGTAGCATCATGGCTTCTGATGCTTTCTTCCCGTTTCCCGACTCGATCGAAGCGGCTGCACAAGCCGGCGTTGTCGCGATCGTTCAACCGGGCGGATCCCGCCGCGATGACGAAGTTATCGCCGCCTGCAATCGGCATCGCATTCCGATGGTCTTCACCGGCTCGCGGCACTTCAAACATTAAGATGCTTCAAAATTCTAAATGAAGTGTCGAATGCAGTTATTCCGCACGCGCCCAAGCGGACGTGCAGCAGATTTCAGGGGCGGCGGGCAATAGCATGAGCAACATCCTCGACAAGATCGTCAGCGTCAAACGCAAGGAGGTCGAGGCGGCCATCCGTCTGCGCCCGATGCGCGACGTCATGCGCGCCGCAGACTCCGCACCACCGGCCGTGGACTTCCTGGCCCCGCTGCGCGGCGGCCGTTCGATCCGGCTGATCGCCGAAGTCAAAAAAGCCAGTCCCTCCAAGGGCGTCATCCGCCAGGATTTCGAGCCGGTGGCGATCGCCCAGGCCTACGAGCAAGGTGGAGCTAGTTGTATTAGCGTCCTGACCGACGTGCAGTTCTTCCAAGGCTCCCTGGAGTACCTGGCTGCGATTCGCGCCGCGGTCCCGATACCGCTGCTCCGCAAAGACTTCATCATCCATCCCTACCAAATCTTCGAAGCCCGAGCCCACGGTGCCGACGCACGCCTGCTCATCGCCGCATGCCTCACGCGTCAAGAGCTCAAGGGACTGCATCAGCTCACGCGCGAATTGGG
>JBEBXX010000095.1:0-7042 GCA_040391435.1 Aureliella helgolandensis
CACGCATAAGTTTCGGCATTTAATTAGCCGCTTTGGCGTTAGCCACGGTGGATTGATAAAACGGGAAACGGGTGCGATCTACTTGCTGCGCCCGAGGGACTTGAATTCATCGGCTTTTCAATTGCATGAGAAAATGGGGAGCGGGGGACGGCTCCTCCGCGGCCCTCTGCGCCTCTGCGTTCTCTGCGTTCTCTGCGTTTGTTTTTTAACGCAATATTTTTTAACGCAAAGTGCGCGGAGACGCAGAGTGCCGCAGAGGGCCGCAGAGTTCAGCCAAAAAACAGGCGCATCACGCAGATCGCAGGAAACCTATGCGTGGGTGCTTACATTCCAACCTGCGCACGCCGGTGACCTGCTGAGCGCGCTGGCTGACGCTCACCAAACACCGCTCAGTAAAATCCTCTAGTCCGCTGGCTCCGACACTCTGCAGACGCTCAATGAGCGTTTGCCGAGCGTGTTTGAGTTGGCTTTCAAGCTGCGGTAGCTCGGCCTTTGCGCCGGGTGCCACGCTCTGCGCCAGCGATGGTAGCTGAAAACGCAGCTCGCCGGCCGACTCCTGCGGCGATCTGGGCGGCCTATCTAGCAATAGCGACTGGTGCACGATGTGGTCGATCGATACCGCCGAAGCTCCCAACGCTAGCAGCTTGTGTGCCTGTTCGATGGTCATAACAGGCGCGCTAACCAACATCGGTAGCTGGGGACGGCTGAGCTGCTGTGCTATCTGTCGGCAGAGCACAATGCTGTGTAGCTCGGTGGCCGAGAAATCGTCGCTGTCACACGCCGCATTCGCGGCCCTGCTGGCAGCGACGTGTCTGGATCGCGTATCAGCCGCTCCAGCAGTGGTCGCCGCGCAGCTCAGGCTGATGAAATCGATGTCTGCCGATATGCAGCGCTGCAGATCGCTGGGGTGGCATCCCAGTGGCACACCGAGCCCCACGGGAGTATCTCCGCCAGCGGCCGCGCGCACGCTGCGCAGCAGCCCGTCGATACGCTCGATAGCGATCTCGTTGGGCCATCGCCATTGCCGACTCTCGCGCGTCAGGCAGGATACTTCGAACAGATCGGCGGTCGTCAATTCGACTGCCTGGAATGGCTCATCGCTCGCGCGGCCGCTCCAGCGGGCAGGCACACTCGCGGCGGGAACCTTAGCGAGGCTCTCGGCCGAAGTAAAGATAGGTATGCTGTGCCTTCGGAGCGCACTGCATAACGGTCCCCAAGCCGCGGCTGCCTCGGCGATGCCCAGCGCTCGAATAAAGTAAGGCGAACGCAACTGGAGCGTGGGCTGACCCGTTGCGATCTGCGGCGACCGCTTCCGCGCGGGGCTGAGGATTGGCGGTGGCGACGCTGAGCTGAGCATCGGAGCCCGCGCATATTCGAGTTCATCCAGCAAGCTCAGGCCGAGGTTCATGCTGCGGCTCCTTCAGGGCGGAAGACTTGGAAGTCACTCCCTTGGGACTTGATGCCCGCTTCGGCTAGCAGCAGGTTCAACCGCAGCAGGTCGGCGTTTTTCATGCGGTCCGAGCGCAGGCCGGGCGCCTTGGAGGCTACGTCGCCGCGAACGTAGATTACCCCGCCGGTCATCTGGCTGCCTAGCTGTTCTCCACAGCCGTTGCCCAGTACGAGCGTGCCATCGCGCATGGCGTGCCCCGCGTGATTGCCGACTCGGCTGCGCACAAACACGTCCGCCCCGCTGAGTCCCTGAGCGCAGTAGTCGCGGGCCTGGCCCAGCACTGCCAGGAAACCCCCCGTGGCGTAAGCGGCGGCCGCATTGGCCGCATTGCCGATCACGCTGATGCGTCCAGACCGCATGGAGTGCCCCAGACTATCTCCCACATTGCCACGGATGTCCAGGCTGGCCTCGGCACCCAGGAAGAACAGAAAGTCACCCGCCTCGCCGATCACCTCAATAGTGACTCGTCGCTCTAGACCGCAGCACAGTCCCATTTGTCCCGCCTGCGATGTATAGCCTGATAGCTCAACCGAATCTCCGTCGGCGAGTTCATGCAGTTTGGCGTTCAGCTCGCTTGCCGACCACTGAGCGCAGTTCCATCGCATTGGGGCGTCACTATTCACCGGCTTCGCTCTGCTTTCGGTAGTACTTCAAAAAGTTGTTGCATCTGCGCCAGCCAAGGCTGCATGCCGTGCCGCTCGCGAACCCAGCGGGCCGCCGCCAACGCGCGCGCGGTCCAGAGCTGCGGTCGATCAAAGCTATCGAGCACGGCGCGGGCTAGCGCTTCCTCATCGTCTACCGCGATCAACACGCCTCGCTCGCCCTCGATAAAGCGCCCCGTCGGCCGCTGCGATGCGACAGGCAGCAGGTCTCCCTCGTGACCGGCGCTCAAGGGTTGCACTCCTAACAATTCACGCAGCGATCCGCTGCAGTCCGTGGCCACGATCGGCGTGCGCAAGCACATGCCTTCCAGTGCCACGTTGGGAAGCCCTTCGTACAGACTGGGAATGCACAGCAACTGCGCGCTGCGCATCCAGGGGTAGGGATTGGCTAACTGTCCCTGAAAGCGTACCGAAGATTTTAGGTCCAATTGGTCGACCAGCTCCAGCAGCGCATCGCGCTCGGGACCGGTGCCGATCAGCACAAGCTCGATGGACTGCTCATGAAACAACTCAGGCCGCATGGCGCGCAGCTTGGCCATAGCGCGGATTGCCAAGCCCTGCCCCTTCTCGCCCGAGAGCCGACCGACGACCATCCATCGCCAGATGGACTTGCCATCCTCCCGGTCGCCGCTAAAGGCCACGTCGTCGCCGGCAGCACTCTCCACTTGGTCGATGTCGATAGGACTGGGGACGACCCAAATATTGCTGCGCGTTAGGCCATAAAAGTTGGCCGCATCTTCAGCAACCGCATCCGAAACGGCTAGACAAATACTGCTTGGATCGCGATAGGCCCTCGCCAATAGCCGCTTTTTGATCCATCGGAACCGCTCGGGACTGCGCACAAAATCCTGGCTGGGCGGACTGACGATCACCGATACTCGCGGGGTTTTGGTCGCGCGACAGGCCACGGCCGTCAACAGTGTCATATGAAAGGTGCGATCGTAGACGACGTCGATCTGACGCTCGCGGAGGGTGCTGATGAGGTGCCGGACCTGTTGGCGATGAATGCTTCCCGGAGTCCGCCACTGCGGGATGGGCGACTGCTTGACAGACGACTGCTGGTTGGACGAGTGCGCAGGGGATGACTGCTGAATGGATGAGTGCGCAGTGGACGAGTGCTCAGCGGACATTTTTTCAGCGGACATTTTTTCAGCAGACGAGTTCTCAGCGGGCGGCGACTGGGACGTCAACTGGCTCGAGAAGTCGATGACTGGAATGTGGCGCGGGACCTTCTCTAGATAAGCTCCGCGGCGATAGATCAGGTAGAGTTCGGCGGCAAATCGTTGGGGAGGTAGACCGACCGCCAACTGCCACAGTTGCCGTTCGCTTCCACCACTTTCCAGGGATCCACAACAGCACAAAACACGAATCGGCATTTACTCGGTAGCTTCCAATCTTTCGCGGATGCGATCCATTTGTGGTTTAGCCCAAGGCAGATCGCCGTACAGTGACAATAGGTCTCGATAAAGTTTCTGCAGTTGCTCGGGAGCCAGTGTGGCTTCGGACGCTTCGACTAGGCTTTGAAGTTGAACTGCAGCCACCGGAGTTTTTTGTTCCAAGCCGGCGGCACCGACGCGCAGCGCATGTTCTGCCAGCCGCACCAGTTTTTGATGCTCTCGAGAGAGGTCGCCCTGAGCTCCGAAGACAGCTATGAAGGCGGTCAGATTGCGCTGAGCCAGTTCAGGGTCTTGTCCCAAAAGTTCGACGCACTTCAAAAAGCCTTGTTCGATAGCGCTGAGATTTTCAATGCCACCTGACCGCGAAGCGCGACGCTGCAGGATCCGCGCCTGGCGCGATAAATCGACTTCGTCTACCAAGCTTTGCAGTTCGGCACTTCGCTCGTCGTTCGGGAAACGCGTCAAGAACTCTTGCATGTCGCCGCTGGACTGCAGCAATTGGGTTTCGTCTCCAGAGGCCACGGCCGCCGAGATCTCTGCGTAGAGTTCATCGGCCGACTGTGGCTGCAACAACCACCAGACCAGTCCAATGCTGCCGATGAGCAAAGCGATGATCGCGGCTAGGGAGCCATAGTGCAGCCAATCGAAACGCGGCTGGGCCTCCTCTAGTTCCATGCCAAAGGGAGCCGTTTTGGTAGGGATGTCAGAGATTGGTGTAAAATGCGAAGGCCCTCCGCTGGTCAGCGGACCGCCGCTGGACGCTGCCGACTGGAATGCTCCGGAGACCTCCGCCGAGTTCGCCCCCGCCCTGTTGCCACTCCCGGAAACTGCTGTGTATCGCTCATCGCTGGGAACGGGCACGACCTCCTCGGGAGCTATCATGGTCTGGTGATCGTGCGTTCCAGGCGGCTTGTCGGCCAAACGCGTGTCGACTTGCACCCCATCGCTTGCGACCGGCGAGACCGTATTGTCCGCGCCAGCATCGGTGGCTGGTTGGGTTCTGTGGACCGTGCCGGTTAGCCGCAGCTCTGCATCATCTACGTCGGACAGATCGAGCGAAGTGAGCTGCGCCCCGATGATCTTGGTGCCCGCGCTGTGGGGAGCGGGTGCCGCAGAGCTGGCCCTGGATGCGAGTTGATTCAGCCCTGCCAGGAGCGACTTAAGTCGATTGCCCACGACCAGCGCCGTGGGTGGCCGCCGCTGAGGGTCCTTCTCCAGCATCTGGTGTATCAATTCCGCAAGTTCTTTAGGAACATCGCTGGCCCGCTCGCGCAGGTCGGGAACCGCGTTGTAGCGCACGGCGTAGAGTACCTCGGGGATACTCTTGCCACCAAACGGAGCGTTGCCGGCGAGGAGCGCGTACAGCACCCCGCCCAGGCTGTACAGGTCGCTGCGGACTGTGACCGGCTTGCCCTCAGCTTGCTCGGGAGGCATGTAGTCAGCCGTGCCCAATACGGAACCAGCGGCGGTCATGTCGGTCGAACCGAAGAGCTTGGCGATGCCAAAATCAGTGAGCTTGATTTGGCCCGACTTGTTGAGCATCAAGTTGGCAGGCTTGAGGTCGCGATGGATGATGCCAATGTCGTGTGCGTGCTTCAGTGCGGCCGTAGTCTCGATGCCGATTTGAATGACCTCTCGCCAGGAGAGATGCTTGTGGTGCCGCAGATGCGTGTGTAGTGACTGGCCGTCGACGTACTCCATCGAGTAGAACAACAAGCCCTGCTCCTCCCCGTATCCGACCAATTGCACGATGTGGGGATGCTTTAAGCGTTTGAGCGTTTCCACTTCGGCGGCGAATCTGCGCCGGAAGCGCATGTTGTTGGCGATGCCGGTAGCGATGACTTTGACCGCTACCGCTTCGCCGCTCTTGGCATGCACCCCTTTATAAACGGTCCCCATGCCTCCTCGGCCCAGCGTCCGTTCCACCTTATAGGGGCCCAAGTAATCGAATTCTGGCAGGCTCATAGGGCTTTTCCGAGAAGCGACGAGTCGGGAGGAGATGGGGACTGGCGATGATGAGAATACGGGGGCAGTGCGCGTTGGTCGGTCGACTATGTTCAGTCTAGCTCAAATTCCCGTCCCCTGCCGTCGCAAGGCTGGGCTGGGCTGGGAAGGGCTGGGCTGGGCTGGGCAGAGCAGAGCTGGGCTGGGTTAGGTGAGGCTAGGCTTACAACTCGGCCATCAACATCTGCATGTCCTCCCACACCATGCGTTTGGCGCTGGCGTTGCTTAGTAGGTAAGACGGGTGGTACGTAACCACGACGCGCGCCCCGCGATAGCGATGGAACTGGCCACGCAGTCTGCCGATCGGCAGCTCGGTCTGCAAAATGGAGCGCACTGCCACCGCGCCCAGGCAGACGATAAACTCCGGCTGCAACACGTCGAGTTGGCTTTCCACGAAGTGGCGGCAGTTCTCGATCTCCTCATTGAGAGGAGTTCGGTTTTGAGGCGGCCTGCACTTGAGGGCATTCAGGATGTACACCGCGTCTCGAGTGAGCTGCATGGCAGCGATGATCTTGGTGAGCAGTTGACCGGCGGGCCCGACGAACGGCTGCCCGCTGCGGTCCTCTTCCGAACCCGGGGCTTCGCCTACGAAGCATACGCGCGGCGTGAGCGAACCGGCTCCAAACACGGTTTGCTGGCGGTAGCTGACGATGGCTGAGCACAGGCGGCAATCGCGAGCTTTGCCGGCTATTGCATCCAAGGGCTCTTGCCGCAGGTGCGGGGCAAGCGGCGGCAAGCTCCATGGCTGGGCGGCTAATCCGACCAAAGGGAGCACTTCGCCGGCCGGCTGGCTACCGCTCTGCGGTGGCCGTTGCGACGGTGTCGTCGAGGACGCTTGATGTGAGGGCGCTTGATGTGAGGACGCTTGATGTGTCGTCGAGGTCGCGTGAGAGACATGCGCTGCGGCTGGCCTAGCTGTATCGGCCACGTGAGGTCGAGCCGCCCCACCGGCCGGCCTCGTGGCAGCGCCTGGTGCCGCAGCCCCAGCCTCTGCGCCGCTTACGGTCTGCGTGGCTGGCCTCTGGGCGGCTGCAAGCTCAGCCACGGTCGCCTGCAGTTCGGCCGGCAAGGCCTCAAAGGGCTTGGCTTCAAAACGCGCCAAGCCACACCGCTGAAAGTTCTCTAGCACTTGCGTCAGGGCGTATTCCAACTTGGCGCGGTCCATTGTCAACGTTGCACGCTCCCTTATCTATCTTGCACGGTCCATTATCTTGCTTGCACTTGCACTGCTTTTCACCTGTCTGCTGGTCCAGCCGACGGCGCTAGCCGCGGGCCACCCATTTGCATCCACCCTCGCGCCCGCCACCGCTTGGTTGTCGGCTCCCCGGCGGCATTGCGACCCGGCGGCAATTGACGCTCGATCATACCCGCTCGGCGGCAACTTCCACAGTCCGCTCACCTCGCGGATTTGCGTACAAGCAGGTAAACTAGCGATCGCATCTAGAAAATCTTTATCGCCTCCTCGCGCTGATCCAAAGTATCGTACCCCCCTCATGTCTATCCCACGCGTTGTAATCGTTGGCCGCCCT
>JBEBXX010000096.1:0-7037 GCA_040391435.1 Aureliella helgolandensis
CTCTTATTCATCCAACTTGGGTTGATCCAACTTAGCTGATCAACCGTTGGCAGTTAACTTCCGCATCTGATCGCGGAGCGATAAGCGACACTAGCTCATCAATTTCCTCAGCCGTTGTCAACAATCTCCACGGGAAAATCAGCCAACGTTTCGCGCAGGATCGTGAGCGTCTGCTGCCGAGTCTGTTGATCTAAATGTTGATACTCCTCAGCTTGACTCTGCCCGGTCAGTACCTGCTGCAACTGCGCATAGATCTCCGCTCGCAAAGCCGGCTGGAGCGCAGTGAAACTAGCCGAATAAATCATGTAGCTGCATGGAAAGCGAAACATGCGCGAAGTGAGTTCGAAATCTCTCAGCGAACGACCTTGGCTGTCGCGCGGCCCGCGAGCGGCGAATTCTTGGGCAAATGCATTGGATCCCTGCACAGGGCTGGTCAACTGAGCTTCCTGGCAGAACAGCAGGCGATCGACCACTGCCTTTGCAATCATCCGCAGTTGCTCGCGCCACTCGCGCTGAGTCTCCTCGGTAACCTCCACAGCTTGTGTTTCAAACTGCAGTTGCCGGACGAAAAAATCAGCTCGAGTGAGCGTGTTATGCATTTGCGTTTGATGCTCAAGGACCATCAAGGCCACGATGTCGCTATAGGGTGATAGATAGTGCTGCGTGTTGAATTCGTCGCGCAGCACCGGGCGATTGCCATTGCTGCGAGTGTCGAACTGAGCGCCGCGCAGGAAGGTATTACCCATGTGAGTCATCGCACCATGCGAGCCGGTGACGTACCAACCACCCCAGCGCTCGGCCAGCGGACTCGAGTCGTCGGTGATGAACGACTCGCGTTTGACATCGACACTTCCGTCGATCGTTGGAAACACGCTGCGCACCGTGTGACCTGGAACGCCCTGTGTCAGCGCCGTGGCGTGGCAGGCCATGCAGTCGTAGAAGGCGCGCTGTAGCCTGGGACGCTTGGGAGCCATGTCGATCGTGTAAAAAGCGGTTCCCAAATGCGGATCCGCGGTCGAGATCTCGACGAGCGAACTGCCATAGATCCAAGCTACGTAGGTGTCATCGTTGAAATAGATCGCCCGCGGATTGCGGCTGGAAATGTGCCGAACCTGCATGCTGGTTTTTGAGAAGACCAGCACCTGAGACGACTCGGGAACCTCCAGCGCCGCCAACAGGGCTGGTAAACTCCCACGCTCAGGCGAATGCTCCAGCGCCGCGTCGCCGCTTGTCAATCTGTCGCGCAAGCGACTGACCGGATTGTCGTCGGGCGACTGGCTGTACAGAAACGGGGGCTTTTCAATATCGATGCCCATATTGAATTGGCTCCAAGCCGCAGTGCATCCGCACAACAGCCACGCGGCGACCAGTCCAATAGATAACTCTGCTTTAAACATACACATCAGTGTATAGCATTGCATTGTGAGTGTCAATTGTTGCGACCCGGCAGTGGCCTGTGGCAAGCGCGATCAGTTGTGCGAGTTGCCGGGTTGGCACGGCCTGCGGTGTGAGCCTTTGAAAGCCACTAGGCAATCAGGGATTTTGTCGCTGTGGCCATCTGTTAAAGCAACGCGGCTCGCCGCGGGTGGTAGAGCGCAAGCCCCAGACCAGTAGAATAGTGCGATTCGATGGCGTCCGCCTGTGGCGAATGCAGATTGCTCTCCTAAGGATTCTCCGCGTTTGATCTTTCAAATACTCGCCATTGCACACGCCTTGATATTAGTTGCTTTTTCGGCGCGGATCCTGCTGCGAGATGACCTTAGCTCGGCCGCTCGCCTAGCTTGGTTCTTCGTCATGCTGTTGGGTCCGTACGTCGGTGTGGTGTTGTATCTGCTCTTTGGCGAGATCAGTCTCGGTAGAACGATCCACCGCAGGCACGATGAGATTTTTGCCAAGCTAGCTGGGCTTGCCGGAGAGGCGCTCGGCGACTGTCAAAAGAATTTGCCTGGCCACGTTGAAATAGAATATCAGACCGCCTTCCGCGCGGCCTCAGTCGACGGATTTCAAACGACGCTTGGAAATCGCGCCGAGCTGTTGCCCGATGCTACCGTCGCTCGCACGCGGTTGATCGAAGATCTCGATCAAGCCACCGAGAGCATCCAGGCGCTGTATTACATCTGGTTGGACGACAACACCGGCCGCAACGTGGCCCAGGCTCTGATCCGCGCCGCTCAGCGCGGAGTGGCTGTGCACGCCATGGCGGATGACTTGGGATCGCGTAAGTTTGTGCGTTCCAAGCTGTGGAAGGAGATGCGCCAAGCGGGGGTCAAGCTGACAGTGGCTCTGCCCCTGAAATGGGTTGTCGATACGATCCTGTTCAGTCGCTTGGATTTGCGCAATCACCGCAAGATCACGGTCATCGATAGTCGCGTCACGTGGTGTGGCAGCCAGAACTGTGCCGACCCAGAGTTTCGCGTCAAAGCCAAGTATGCGCCGTGGGTGGATATCATGCTGCGATTGGAAGGGCCGGTGGTGGCACAGTGCCAATTGCTCTTCGCTTCGGATTGGCTACTCAACAGCGGCGAGCAAGTCCCCAGCTCCTTCCACATGCAGGCCGAGCAGATAGAGGGGGGCTTTCCAGCTCAGCTATTCGCCGACGGCCCGACCGAGCGCCGCGGGGCCACACCGCAGCTCTTCGCTACTCTGTTGGCAGCGGCCCGAAAGGAAGTCGTGATCTCGACGCCATACTTCGTCCCCAACCCTACGGTGCTGGATGCGATTTACGCAGCCGGGATGCGCGGTGTCGATTTGACTATGATCTTTCCCAAACGCAACGATTCTTGGATTGTGGCCGCCGCCAGCCGCAGCTACTACCGACAACTGCTCATACATGGAATCCAAATACGCGAGTTTCGCGACGGACTATTGCACTCTAAAACACTGACGATCGATCGCGTGCTGTCGCTGGTCGGCTCTACCAATTTGGATCTGCGCAGTTTCGATTTGAATTATGAGAACGACATCTTGCTGCGCAGTGATGCATTGACACAAGCCATCTACGAACGCCAACAGCAATACCTAGCGAGCTCCGATCCGGTCACGCTAGAAGACGTCAATGCGTGGACATACGGCCGGCGGATTTGGAACAATGTCATCGCCACCATCGGCCCCGTGTTGTAGCGCTCAAGCGACGCTTCGGTAGAGTCTTTCAAGCGTTGTGGCTGTTATTTAGTTAAAAAATGGACGGTTAGAAAATTCAGCGACTACATTGCGCCAATACCCAATTGCACCAATACCCAAGTGGTCGGTCACGACTGAGCATCAAGCACGCGCGGATTTTCTAACCAAACATTTTTTAACCATTGTCCCACCGGCCCAGACTTGGTTACACCGCACGCGGCAGGCCTTAAGACTCCACAGCTCGCGCATACTGCACGGGCAGCAGGTCGCTGGCTGCGTCGACTTCTAAGGCGACCGCCGCATGGTAGGGCCAGTAGGGATCGCGGAGCATTTCACGCGCTAACGTGACTATGTCCAAGTGCCCCGCGTCAATTGCCGCCGCAGCTTGCTGCGGCTCGGTGATCTGCCAGCTAGTCGTGGTGGCGATATCGACCTCGTGGCGGATCTGGGCAGCGAAGGGAATCATAAAGCCGGGGCCGCTGGGAACATTGGTGTGGTCGGGGACGATCATCCCGTGGCTCACGTCGATCATGTCCAGGCCGGCAGACTTCAAACGCCCAATCAGTTCAATCGATTCCTCGAGAGTGACGCCGCCATCGATCCAGTCGGTGACTGACAGACGCACGGTCAGCGGCAGTCGCTCAGGCCACACATCACGGACGGCTTGAAACGTTTCCATCAAGAAACGGATGCGATTATCGAAGCTGCCGCCATACTCATCGCTGCGCCGGTTGGACAGTGGCGAATAGAATTCGTGTGCCAAATAGCCGTGCGCAAAGTGGACTTGGAGCCACTCAAAGCCAGCCTCGAGGGAGCGTTGCGTGGCGGACACAAAATCGGCTTTGACGCGGGCGATGTCCTCTAGGCTCATCGCCTTGGGAACCTTATACAGCCTCGCGCCGAAAGCCAGCGGCGAAGGGGCGATGGTCTCCCAGCCCCCCTCGCTGTTGTCCAAGTGCGCGCCCCCCTCCCAAGTAACTTGGGTACTCGCCTTGCGGCCAGCATGAGCGATTTGGATGCCAGAGACCGCGCCGTGCTGTTTCATAAACGCGGCAATCCTGGCGAACGGTTCAACATGTTTGTCGCTGTAGATACCGCTGTCCGCCGGACTAATGCGTCCGTCGGGTGAAACGGCAGTAGCTTCCACGATTACCAGCCCAGCCCCGCCGACCGCGCGCGATCCCAAGTGGACGAGGTGCCAATCGGTGGGCAAGCCATCCTCCGAGGTATACTGACACATCGGTGAAACCGCGATTCGATTTCGCAGAGTGATATCTTTGAGCTGATATTTGTTGAACATTTGCAGGCTCACGCTTCCTTGGTTACTGGTTAGGGCTTGATCTGTCCCATCACTTGCTCGGCCGCTTGGCGATGCTGTTTGACGGAAGCCAGGGCTTGGTTTAAGGTCTCTGCCAGATCGCCGGTGGCGCGGCTGCTCAACACATCAAGGGTCGCTTCTTGTTGCAGATGCGCTGCGACCAACATACCAACAAACGCGGCATCAAACTCGTAGCCTTGGCGTTTTTCCAAATCTTGGCGAGCCGCGTCCTCGAGCTTTTGAGCGATTTCGCGGTGAATCTCTACCCATCGCAGACCTCGCGGCGAGCGGTTAGGTCGCTCGCCGTCGACCGCGCGTCCGAGACCTTCGCGCGCGTCGCCGACAACTCGCTCCGCCCTATCGGCCAGGCGCTCGACACCTTCGTCGAGCCGCGCCCCTAGATTTTCCAGTGGGCGGCGCTCACCGCTTCGCTCTTGGTCTTGGTCTTGGCCTTGGCCTTGGCCTTGGTCTGAGTCCGGGTCCGCAGTGCGACGAGCATCGCGCGCGGCCTCTCGCGATGGGTCGCGCGGCTCGTCGCTCGCATCGGCTGATCGCCTCGCATCGGAGCCCCGTGAGCCAGCATCAGCAAGCTTGCGTGCGAATGCCTCATGATCGCTAACGATGGTCTGAGCTAATTCACGAACTTTTGGCGACTGAGTCTTCTGCATGCCAAATTTGGCCAGATTGACCATCTGCTGTTGGTCCACCATCAACCAGTCTGCAATCTGGCGCTCCATATTCTCGCCACTGCGCGGCCGCTGACGATCGTTTTGAATAACTTGAGAATCGCGCGGGGCTGCCGCCTGGCCATCGGTGCGATCGACCTGCACGGCTGTGCCGCCCGCCTGCACGTCGACTACTTGCGCCAGCGCTGCTGAAGTTGTAAGCGATCCAAGCATCACAGCAGCGCAACCCAAAGGTGCGACTCTACGTGAGATCGATCTTGGCAAGACCATTCTGAGAATAGCCATGTTCAAAGTTCCTCTTCCAATTTTAGGGGGTAGCCGACGGATCAAGTGGAGAAACCGCTCCCCTTGCGATGCTCCGACCGGCGTAATGAACTATGGCACCCGCAAAGCGGATGCCAGGAAGGTGGTCGGCTGCCAAGCGCTCAGGTACTTGGTTTAGATATCTCGCTACATATCGCCAACTCGGTTGATGGTATGGCGATTGCATGCTGAGCACTATGGATTAGGCATTTACGCAAGAGCGTTCCCATTAGCGCGCCAGTCAACATGCCGCTGAGTTTTTGCATGTAGAGGTTTTTGCATGTAAAGGCCATGTTTTTGCACGCGGAGACCATATTTTTGCACGCAGAGGCCAAGTAGCGGCATAGTCCAGCTATTAGTTACTTTGGATCAGTGGGCTGTCCGAGCCGCGGCCTATTGAACTAGCACCGATTCCATACTTAGGAGAATTTCAGATGTCTAAGAGACTTGATGGTAAGCGCATTGCATTTCTAGCCACCGATGGTTTCGAACAGGTGGAGCTAACGCAGCCCTGGCAAGCCATCCGCGATGCTGGAGCGGAGGTCGTTTTGGTATCGCCCAAGAGCGGCAAGATCCAGGGCATGAATCACGACGAGAAGGGTGATAAATTCGAGGTTGATGAAACGACCGATGGGGCATCTGCCGAGAACTTCGACGGCTTAGTCTTGCCCGGTGGTGTGGCTAATCCCGATGCACTGCGAATGTGTCAAGACTCGGTCAGCTTTGTGCGCGATTTTTTTAAGCAGCATAAACCCGTAGCGGCGATCTGCCATGGACCCTGGATGTTGATCGAAGCGGATGTGGTCCGCGATCGCAAGGTCACCTCGTGGCCGAGCTTGAAAACAGATTTGATCAATGCCGGTGCTAAGTGGGTCGATGAGCAATGCGTCGTCGATGAGGGGCTGGTGACGAGCCGCAAGCCGGATGACTTGAAAGCTTTTTGCGATAAGGCCATCGAAGAATTTGCCGAGGGCAAGCATGCTGGGCAAACTGCCTAGCGAGGTAGTTCGTTGGGAAGCTCGCACGCGCAGCTAGCAAGCTAGCTCAGTGACCATTGTTCGCGATGGATCTTTCGTGTTTGTGACACAAAGCATCTGCCGTGGGTACCTTACGCGTCTTTGAACCTGAGCGTGACTTTTTGCGCTGCGAGCAGTTACAAGTCGCTCAATTACAAGTCGCTCAATCCCAGAAGTACGTCGGCCATAGCACTGACCGTACCGTCTTAGACATCATTGCGATCATAAGTGATGACACGCCTGAGAAAACTAGGCTGGCCAGCACACTAGAGCAGCTAAGCCAGGTAGAAATCGAGGCAGTTGCGTCGATGGCCACGAACCCAAAACCGATGAAGCGAGACATGCGATTCTCCTTGCTGGCGATGGAAATGACGCTGGCTTGGACTGCAAAACGCGTGCCCGGCGCGACTGCATTCTCGTGGGGCAATCGACCCCCCTCACAGCGCTGCGGCTGACTTCGTCACGCCAGGCTGGGTTTTGGCGGCGGCATACCGGAACGCAGTTTGCTGCCAGACTCAAAGTACCTATCGCTTCCTTCCAACCCTCTCTCAAAGAAAGGCATCCCATGAAAACTCGCACACAGCAATTCGGTGC
>JBEBXX010000097.1:0-7015 GCA_040391435.1 Aureliella helgolandensis
GTCTACGAATTCAGGGATTCGTTAACTCAGTCGGGTGTTGAAGTTGAGAGCTTGTTTATCAATGATGCGCATGGCATGCAAGTCGCGCGGGCGCCGAAGTCTGATTCCATTGGCGAGAACTTCGCCTTTCGCAATTACTTCCATGGGCTCGCCGAAGACCTCGATCCGGCTTCCGAAGAATACCTGGCCAATCCGCCTCCGCCAGCCACTGGCTTGGTCATCTCCAACGCCTATGTGGGAACGAGCCAGGATAAACAGGGTGGCTACCCGATCAAGACCGCCTTCTCGGTACCCATCGTGGATGTCGATGCGCGGGGTGCCAAACGCGTCATCGGCCGCTTGGGGATGTCGGTGCGAGTCAACGATTTGGGGGTCTTCAAGGGCCTGTCGAATCTGTCCGCCGGGGCCTGTTTGGTCGAGATGCGCGACTATGCGTGGGGCAGCGGCACGGCGCGCGGCCTGATTCTCGATCGCAAGATCAGCGGCCACGTAACCTACTCCGTTCCAGCAACCGGCACCGCAGCGACTGGCAGCACAGCGACTGATACCACAGCGACTGGCAGCGACAACTTCACTGAGGCCCAGGTCAAGGATTCCATGCCGCGTCTGGATGCCGATACTATCGAGCAGTTGATCGAGCTGCCGACTCTTGCGGAAGAGCTGGAGCTGCTGCCCGACTTCCTGGGACCGGAGAGCAGTGACATCCGCCGCGACACTGCCTGCGCAACTGTGCGTTTGCCCTACCGCGACAACGTGCCGACCGGTTGGGCTGTACTCTTTTACGAAGCCGAAGATGCCAAGCAATGAGTCGCATGCGCGTGGCGAATCCCAGCCGATACAGGCAGTGCAGTCGATACAGCCGATGCGGGCGATCGTCACCGCCCCGGGAAGTTTGGGAGATGTGAATCCCATGCTGGCCATCGCCCGCCAGTTGCAACACTCGGGACACGACGTACTGTTTTTAGCCGCGGAACGCTATCTGCCCATGGCGCGCCGAGCTGGGCTAGCGGTCAAGTCGCTCGTGACCGAGGAGCAGTTTCTACGACTGACTCGCAATCCTCGCCTGTGGCACCCGCGACACGGTGCGCGGCTGATCTTCCGTGAAGCTGTCGAGCATTTCTTAGACGCGCATTACGACTGGCTGGTAACTCAGTGCGTGCCGGGCCAGACACTGCTGGTCAGCCATGTGCTCGATTTCGCTGGCAGGGTCTATCGCGATCGCTACCCACACACGCCCTTCGTTTCGGTATTGCCGGCGCCAGCCCTATTGCGTTCGCGACGCACGCCACCGCGCTTGAGCAGCCATGCCTGGGAGCGTTCGATCCCTGGCTGGTTGATGCCCAGAGTGTACCGCGCGGCCGATGCATGGATCGATAGTGTCGCTGCGCCGCCGATCAATGCCCTGCGCCAACGCATCGGACTGCCGCGTGTGTCGAGACTGTTGCACGACTGGTGGTGGTCGCCCGATTTAGTGCTAGGACTATTTCCCGAATGGTTCGCGATTGCCGCCGAAGATCGCCCGCCGCAGTTGGAGCTAGTCGGCTTCCCGCTAGCGGACAGCGCCGATGTACTCGATCCGCTCGTCGCCCAACAGCTAGCCACTCTACTCGATGCGTTGGATGGCCAGCCTCCACTGGTGTTTGCGCCGGGAACCGCTCATGAACAAGCGGGTGAGTTCCTAACCCATGCGGCCGCCGCCTGCCGCGAGCTGGACATGCCCGGGATTTTGCTGTCGGCCAACGCTAGCGAACATCCTAAGCACTTGCCCGCGCGCGTGGTGGCGGCCGAGTATCTGCCGTTTTCGCAGTTGCTTCCTCACTCGGCAGCCATCGTTCATCACGGCGGTGTGGGGACGACGAGCCAAGCCCTGCGCGCCGGCGTGCCGCAGGTCGTCCTGCCGATGGCCTTCGATCAATTCGACAACGCGGAGCGAGTCGCCAATTTGAATTGCGGAAGTTGGCTGCCGATGCACAAGCAGACCGCCGCGCGGTTGGCTAAGCACGTGCGCAAGCTGCCGCAGTCGTCCCGTGGCTGCGCTGAAGTGGCGCGGAGACTTGCCAAGCAACCTGCGGCTGCAGCTCTGGCGCTAGACAAGATCGATCGCATGCTGACCAATCGTATGCGCTAGCCGCCAAATCTTACGGCTGCAGGTCACTATGGAGCAGAAGCATGGTAGCCTGGCTGATAGACAAAGTGCCTTCGCGCAGGCGGAGCGATGGAGCTCTCCGGCGGGCGCAGGCGAGGTGTCGAGGCTGCTCGCATGCTCTGCGACGTGCCCGCTAAGCTGCCCATGATGGTTCCTGGTGAGCTGCTGCTGGCCGGAGCGACATTGCCCACCGTCGGCGGCTCGATGAGGGCTGACCTGCGGCGGTCGGCCACGGGCAGCGAATTGGCCTCAGGCCAAGCGCGCAGAGCAACCGCGCCGGTGGGTGAAGTCGGCGTGAGCGGCGGCTGGTCCGCTGCCAGATCATTGATCCACGGTGCCAGCGGCTTGAGTGTCGACTCTGTTCGCGAGTCGGGTTGCCAAGGCGGGGCCGTGCCCTGTGAGATCAGTTGGTCGATCGGCGAATGCACCGGAGCCCAGGCTGGTAGCTGGCTAGGGGCCGCACTGGCTGGGGGCGTTATCTGCTGCGAGAGATCGGACAGATCGTAGGGACTGCGATCGTTGGGCAGCCGGCCAAGGCCGCTCGGATTGGCCGCGGAAAGATCCATCGAAGCCAAGCGAGCGAGTCCCGCGGTCTGCGCCGCCGGGAGCTGCGGATCGGGGATCGGCTCAGTGGACTGAGGTGGGCGCAGGAACGGGGCGGCTAAGGCGGCACCGCCGACCAACGTAAGCAGAGCCCAGCCGCGCGGGCCGACATAAGACGTTTTGTGTTGCATGGCACAGTTACTCAGCCGAGGCTGAGCCTAAAGTCCGCCGTGCCACTTCCTTGCGATGAGCGGGTCAATGAAAACAATGCACCGCCAACCATGTGCAGTGCGACTAGCTGGCGACTGCTCCCCGCACCGTTGCACAGAGAGACAATCGCACTAATCATTCCTCGACAGTCGCTAGCGAGATTCTGCAAGAAATCTTTTGAGGGTCGCCTTAGCTAAGGTGCGTAGACTGTGCCGCGCCTGCTGAACTATCCGCTTTCTCCGACAACCTCAGGCTGGGTCCCCGTGGAAGTGTCCCCGTTGGACGCGGTCCGATTGAGGATTGGCAGGGTTAACTCACTAGACCCGGAATGCAACTGCCGCGTTTACCTGTAGTTTTTCGGGGGGGAAGTGTCGAAAACGCTTGCATTTGTTTGAGCATTATTCGAAAACAGAAGGAGAGGCGGAAGCATTCGCGCCTCGCAGAGCTGTGTACACGGTCGTACATCCTCCCCGAATTTAGCGGGGGCCTCAATTTAACGAGGGGAGAGACCCATGTCGGCTGATTGGTATTTTTTGAGCAAAGGCTTTTTCTACCGCCACAAACGCGTCGGCCCGATTTGCGAACGCGAGCTGCTCATCCGCATCGGCAAGGGCGAGATCGATCCTGATACGTTGCTTTCCAGCACTTCTAAGACCCACGGGCGGTGGATCGCGATGCGTGAAATCAAACCTGCCATCAAGCACTGGAAGCACACGCACCCCGATGTCGCCTAAGCGATTGGCCTATGCGACTGGCCGATCGACGCATCGCTACTCCAGAGTCTTGAGGCGGACATTTTTAAATTGAACGACCATAGGTGGTCCTTGGTGAAGCTGAAAAGCCAGCACACCGGATTTGGCCGCTTTGTCCTCTTGATTATCGATGACCTCAGACATCAGGTGGTCGTTGATGTAATGGCTGAGCTGATTGCCGTTGGCTACGATGCGGTAGTGATTCCACCCTGCAGGCTTTAGCTTCTTGGCTAGCGCATCGCGCTCGCCAAATTGCTCGGTCGATTTGCTACCGTCTGCGGCGATGGTCACTCGCTGCCCACGCTCGGCCAGTATGCCGCGCCCCCGCTCTTCGTAATTGATACCGGTGTACGTCGGCCCAGCCTCGATATCCGCTTGATATCCACCGACGATGAACTTGTCTTCATCGATGACTTTACTGCGGTATTGGATTCCCGAATTGCCCGCTTGGATCTTATAGTCAAACTGCAATTCGAAGTTGGCTGCCGGGCTCTTGTCATAGATCAAGAACGTGTTGAACTGGATTGGCTTTTCGGCGGTGGTGCGGCCAGTGATCAATCCATCCTCGACGCTCCAGAGATCGGTATTCCCGTTCCAACCATCGAGATTTTCACCATTAAAGATAGCCACAAAGCCATCTTCGGCAGCCGACGTCTTCTTGGCCGCCCGCTCTTGAGCGGTGGCGGCGGTGAGGCTGCCCAGCAGGGCGAAACAGGAGAGGGCAAAAGCTAGCGAGCGCATGATGTTTCCTTCGGTAGGATGCAGGGGATTTAGATAACTGCGAAGGTTGGCCGCTGCGTTTACGCTAGTCGAGCAAAGCGCAGGTGGCTCCAAGTCAGTCGTAGTGAGGCTAGACAGTATAGCGTAATCGCTGCACAGGCAGGTGAACACTCATCAGTTGTAATGGCCGCAACACAGCCTCGCCCGTTGGACCACTCTACCTGTGCATGTGTATGTCGCTGAACGCTCCGCCGGTCAGACGCTAAAAAGTTTAAAGCCTTAAATGAGATTTGGAACGTGCCGTCGCCTGCGCTGGCCGCGACTAGCGCATTGGTGGGCGAAGCGGTGCCATGGGGAGGTGTGCGTTGGGCTAGTCGAGCTGTGCAACTGCGGCCTGCTGCAGCTCGGAGTTAAACAACTCGCGCACGCGGTAACAGCCACGCTGCGCAGAGCTGCGAAGTGAGTTTAACCTAACCCACTCGCCGCGCTGCGCCGAGCGATGCTATCGCGCATCGCTGGCGAACACAGGGTTGTTATCGCGAACACAGGGTTGCTATCGCGAATACAGGGTTGCTATCGCGAACGCATGGCAGTGCTTGACAATCGCCTTACCTTGCGCTGCAGCGGTGGCTTGCTCGCAGGCTGAACCGCAGCAGGCTGCGAAGCCGCGTTGCTGCGCTCGCCACCGCGGAAGCCATTGCCCGCCTGAGTGTTGCCGTCGCGCACCGAGCTGCCCGAGCGCGACTGGCCTGCACCGCTGCGTCCGCCTGAACCGCCGCGGGACGAGCCTTGAGCTGCTGCTGGCCGGCCTGCGCCAGATCTGGATTGACTCTGGCGCGGTGAGCTCTGGCGCGGTGAACTCTGGCGCGGTGAACTCTGGCGCGAGGGACCGCGCGAGGTTGAACCCGATCCGCGACGCTCCGATGGCGTGGCTCGCGGTACGACCTGCCCTGGGGCTACCGGTATTTTCTTGCCGATCAACTGCTCGATGTCGCGCAGTTCGCCAAGTTCGCCCGATGAGCAGAACGACATGGCGATGCCTTCGGCTCCGGCACGGCCGGTGCGGCCAATGCGATGTACATAGCTTTCAGCATCGACCGGCATGTCGTAGTTGACCACGTGGGTGATGCCATCGATGTCGATGCCGCGGGCGGCGATGTCGGTCGCCACGAGGACTTGCACTTCACGGCTCTTGAAAGCGTCGAGCGCACGTTGCCGAGCGCTTTGCGATTTATTTCCATGGATGACGGCAGCTCGCAGACCGCCGCGAGCTAGACGCTCGGCCAGCATATTAGCGCCACGCTTGGTCTTGGCAAATACAATGGCGCGATCCACCTCGGGCTCGGCCAACGTCTTCTGTAGCAAAGACAGCTTGGCGGTCTTCTCGACGTAGAACAACTGCTGCGCGATGCGCTCGACGCTCGACTGCTTAGGGGTCACGTTGACATTGACCGGGTCCTTGAGCAATTGTTGGGCGAGCTCCATGATCTTGGGAGGCATGGTCGCGGAGAAGAACAGCGACTGGCGCTGCTTGGGCAGTTGACTGATGATCCGCTTGAGAGCTGGCATGAAGCCCATGTCGAGCATGCGATCGGCTTCATCGAGCACAAACACTTCTAAGCGATTCAGTTCGATGTGCCCTTGGTCCATCAAGTCCAGCAAGCGGCCGGGAGTAGCTACCAAGATGTGCGCCCCGCGATTGAGCGCGCGGACTTGATTGCCCTGGCTGACTCCGCCATACACCAGCACTTGACGCAAGCGCAGGTGCCGACCGTAGGTCGCGAAGCTCTCTTCGATCTGAATGGCCAGCTCGCGAGTAGGGGCGAGCACCAACACCAACGGTTGATTGGGAGGTGCCTTGCGGGAGTGCTCGGCCAAGCGGTTGAGGATGGGGAGCGCGAAGGCTGCTGTTTTTCCGGTGCCGGTCTGAGCGCAGCCCAACACGTCGCGTCCGTCCAGGGCCGCCGGAATGGTTTGCGCCTGAATTGGCGTGGGGACCGTATAGCGCTCTTCGCTAAGCGCGCGCTGTACGGCGGGGAGGAGATTGATTTCTTCAAAAGTTTTCAAGGATAGTTCCTAGTGTGCAATGCAGTATCGCAATGCGGACGCTGCAAGCGAGAAATATAAACGAGACATAGACAGGGCGGCCAAATTGCAAACGGACAGTATCAATCCGCCAGACCCGATAGAACGGGGTCTGAATCTGGGACTGCTGGCAGTACGTACGCGCTCAACCGCTGGGTAGATTCTGGACAAACAAGAAAGTCACAAAATCAAGTGCACCCACCACGGTGCGAGCGGCTTTCCAGCACAGTCACCTGACCGCTGGTTGGCAGCAGAACCTGTCAGTTAAGTGGCTGACAAGGGTTGAGCGGGTAGGTGGAGAATCCAACTCCGTCGTAGCACCCGCTAGGCCAAAGAACGCTCTTATGTCAACTCTGTGACAAGCGTTACTCGCTTACTTCAGCCTAAAATTGCTTCGCAGTTTGATCGCTATTCGCCTCGGGTCAGCCAGCGCTCAGCACGACGGGACCCACGGCCAGACGCAAACAAACTTTGGGAAGCTGTCGTAGTATACGTTAGGCTTAGGCCGATGCCAAGGCAGAACTTCGAGAAATCGCGGTAGCGTGGAGCGCCGCTGCGT
>JBEBXX010000098.1:0-7013 GCA_040391435.1 Aureliella helgolandensis
GCGGACTGCGATTCTAAGTGAAATCGACGTGGCTCAGCAAGCACTGCTCAACGCCGAGCTCAAACTGGCTAGCGCCGAGCGGCTGGCGGCTAAAGGCATGTTTAATAAGAGGCAAGTGCAGGCGGAAGGCTTCGCCGTGTCCAATGCCAAGAACGTGCTCGAGTCGGCCAAGGCGCGGTTGGAAATTCTCGAGCGGCTGACCAAAGAAAAATTCAAAGTCCAATATGAAAGCGATATCGAAGCGGCCAACGCCAAGTTGAAGTCGGACTCGAGCGTTTTGGCTGAAGAGGAAGACAAACTCAAGGATATTCAAGATCAAATCGCCAAGTGCGTGATCCTGTCTCCCGCCGATGGCGTGGTGGTGCACAACAATCAGTACAGCAGCCGCGGAGGCAATGCAGAGTTTGTGGTCGAAGAGGGAGCCTTGGTCCGCGAACGACAGACAATTATCAAGCTGCCTGACCCGACCAAAATGCAGGTCAAGACGTCGATCAACGAACAGAATATTACTCTGATCGCAGAGGGCATGGCGGCTAAAATTAAAGTCAATGCAGTCGACGGCGATATGCTGGCCCGGATCAAACGCGTCAATAAGTACCCTGAGCCCGGCAGTTGGTTCAGCTCGTCGGTCAAGAAGTACACCACCTACGTTGAAATCCTAGCTCCGGCCCCGTCGATTCGCACGGGTATGACTGCCGAAGTGCGGATCTTTGTCCGCCAACTTCCCGATGCTCTGCAAATTCCCGTACACGGTATCTACGAATACAAAGGGCACCACTTTTGCCTGCGCAAAAACGGTGAGAAGTGGGATACCGTAGAGATCAAAATCGGAGCTACCAACGACAAAATGGTAACCATCGACGAGGGACTGGCCGAGGGCGATGTGGTGGCTATGAATCCCCGCAAGCACCTCGACCTGCTGAAGCTGCCAGAACTGGACGAGGTCTCCGACCGCTCGCAATTGGCCGAGATCGGTGCGGGGGCTGGCGAACCAGTCAAACCAGCCGAATTGGACGCCGAAGCCGGTGCCGCCGCAAGCGAAGGTCCTGGTGCTAGACCGCAGGGTGCCGGGGAGCGAGGGGCTGGCGGCCGAGGAGCTGCAACTAACCGCGATGGCGCAGCCGCAGGGCCCGACGCCGGGGGACCACCCGGAGCAGGCGGTGGCTTTAACCCTCAGATGGTCGTCGACCGCGTCTTTGCCGCGGACGCCGATGGCGATGGCAAGCTGTCAGCTCAAGAGATCGAGACGCTCGATGAGCGAATGCGCAGTCGTACGAGCGAATACGACGCGAACTCAGATGGCGTACTAGAAAAATCCGAAGTGCTGCAGGCGATAAAAAAACGCATGCAGCAAGCCGACCCCAACTCATAAGCCTCGCGAGCTACGGCGGTGGTCATCGAGTCCCACTCGGACTTAGTGGGCGAGGCAAGACAACTGGAAGGCTGGAGAATGCGAACTTGCGAACATGGCAAGCTAGAAGCTTACCCCACCTGGCAAGCTAGAAGCTTACCCCACCGTTTGGCAGGCTAGAAGCTTACCCCACTTTGGCAAGGTGGAAGCTTACCCTACTTATACAACTCGACAAGCTGAGCGTCAGCCTGGCTTGGCAATGCAATAGGTCTATTGATGCACGCCTGTACGGTTCGTGATCTGAAAAAAGAATATGTGCTCAAGAGCGAGACCGTGCGCGCGCTGAGAGGCGTTTCGTTCGATGTGCCAGAGGGCGATTACGTCGCGATTATGGGGCCCTCGGGCTCGGGTAAAAGTACGCTGCTCAATATGTTGGGTTGCCTAGATCAGCCCTCGGGCGGTGAGCTCTTCTTGGGCGAGGACAACGTGGCTACCATGACGGACGATCAACTGGCCGAAATCCGCTCGCGGCGGATCGGCTTTGTGTTCCAGTCCTACAATTTGATTCAGCAGTTAACGGTTGTAGAGAACATTCAAGTGCCGCTGTACTACCAAGGCAAACTGGGTCCCAAGGAGCGGCAGCGGAGTGTGGAACTCGCCGAACGTGTTGGCCTCAAAGACCGTTTGACACACCGCCCCACCCAGCTCTCTGGTGGTCAACAGCAGCGCGTGGCCATTGCGCGCAGCTTAGTCAATGATCCGTATTTCATCTTAGCTGACGAAGCTACCGGCAATCTAGACTCGAAAACCACGGCCGAGATCTTGGCGCTGTTCGACCAACTCAACTCCGAGGGGCGAACAATTATTATGGTCACTCACGAAGATGACGTGGCCGAACGGGCCAAACGCATCATTCGTCTGCGCGACGGGCTGCTACAGTCGGATCGTGTCAATTCGCCGGAGAGCCGCCTCGCGGCCGCGCGTCGCGGCCTAGCCGCGGTTGCCGATCTGCGGGCGGAATCCGATGAAACTCTTGAAGCAGTCGAGGCTAAGTAGACATCATGCTGTGGTTACGAACACTTTCGCTGGGCGTTAAAAGTCTCTTGCTGCACCCGCTCAGATCGCTGCTGACTGTGCTGGGTATCTTCATCGGCGTGGCTAGCGTGATTTGGCTGCTGGCGATCAGCGAGGGTATCAGCAACGAAGCCCAGCGGCAGATCGAGAGTCTGGGTGCCGATACCATCATGATCCGCTCGGTCGAACCACCGTCGGACAAACTCAATTCACAAGGGGTGACGCCTTACGGACTGACGCGCGCCGAGTTTGAAATGTTGGTCAAGACCATACCGACGCTCAAGACGGCTATCCCCATCCGCGAAATAAAGCGCAAGTTCACCTATAAAAACCGCACCGTAGAAGGAAGGCTGGTCGGCTGCACACCCGAGTACGCCGAACTGACGCGACTATTCATCGATCGAGGCCACTTCATCAGCGATGCGGAGTCCTTTCGCCGCGATTCGGTATGCGTGCTCGCAGCCGAAGTGGCGGCGACGCTCTTTCCGTTCGAAGATCCGATCGGCAAGCGAGTCGACTTTCCGGACCATAAGGACTACTACCGAGTCATCGGGGTGCTCAAGCCACGCAATGACTCGGCGGCCATCGGCGGTTCCATGGCGGCGCAGAGCTTCAAAAACGACATCTATATCCCCATCACCACGCTGCAGCAGCGCATCGGTGATACGGTAGTCCGCCGCGCGGGAGCGTCGTTCAGCGGCGAGATGATCGAACTGAATCAGATCACGCTCGCGGTCAGGAGCATCGAGGATGTCAAGTCCACGGCAGCCTTGGTGCAGGATGCCTTGCGCGACCATGATAAAATGGAAGATATATCTGTGGCCGTGCCGCTCGAGTTGCTCGAACAAGCCCGCACTACGCGAATGATGTTTATGGTCTTCATGGGCCTCGTAGCCGCCATCTCGCTGCTGGTAGGCGGCATAGGCATTATGAACATCATGCTCGCCACCGTTACTGAGCGGACGCGCGAAATCGGTATTCGCCGCGCCTTAGGAGCCAAACAGAAAGATATCGTCGCGCAGTTTTTGGTGGAGGCGGCCGTTTTGAGCGTGGTGGGGGGCATAACCGGCATTCTGGCCGGGGTGTTCTGCAAGCCGGCCATCGTGTGGACGCGCCAGTTTCTGACGATGGCTTATCCCGACACGATCGCCGCCCTGCCCGATGTGGTTCGCAATGTAACGCCAGCCATCGTGCCTGCGTCGATCCCCATTGCGTTTGGCATTTCGCTCGTGGTAGGTATCGTGTTCGGGCTCTTCCCGGCCATCCGCGCCGCCCAGATGAATCCTATCGAAGCCCTGCGCCACGAGTAGCCGCTGCACGCGCTGCGGCAGGGACCCTTGAATGCGGTGGCAGGGACCCTTGAATGCGGTGGCAGGGACCTTGGAACGCTGTGGCAGGGACCTGGCTGGTCTAAATGCATAATGAGCCCGCTCTCTGCAGAGCCCCCATGCTACGCATTGCCTTAAACATTAGCGGCACATCACAAACGGCACAAACTTTCTGGCCGAAAAAGTCTATCTTACCGGATTAACCCGAACATTTTAACATTGGATGCCGAAAAGAAACATTGACGACAAGATCGGGATCAAGTATTCCCCTTGGGTGGCAATCGATCGCTGCCAGAGTTAGGTACCTTGACGATCCTAGCACCACACCATCAGTGGCGCTTATCGAGTCGAAAAAACTACAGCAGGGCCGTGAGGATTACGGCACAAGATCGACATGTTCAAATCACGGCCGGGTAACGCCGGTATCATTCGCGAAGAAGGAGAGTCGCGTTGAGTCAAGAAATTTGCAAACAGAAGCGACGTTGGCTTAAGCGTATTCTCAATGCGCGAGCGTCCACGGCGCTGTGGTTAGCTCCCGCCCTGCTGTCACCCGCACTGTCGATGGCAGTACTTCCCAGCGACAGTGGATATGGCCAAGCGCCCTCGGCCCAAGCCAGCCATCCGGCCAGCCCCACGGTCGACGTGGAGTTCGTCCTGGGATGGCTTGAGCAGGCAGCCAAGCAGGCGGAGGCTGGCGACTTGAAAAGTTCAGCCAAGTCCTTTGCAGAGGCTCTGCGTGCGCGCCAACTGCTGAAAGACAAAAGCGACAAGCTCGAAGCCCGGCTTAAGCAGGTCGAAACGTTGGTCGTCAGCAAAGGTCTGACTAAGGCCAACATCGTGGATGCGATCGGCACGCTCGGAGCTATGGCTCCGGCTGCCAAGAGCCAACCGGTCGTTTTGGCAGGTGGCGCAGGGCTGCCAGCCCTGCCCGGCCAAGCGCAAGCCGGCAAGAATCCCGCCGCCATGGCTCCCGTCGTATCGGCCGGTGCGCAACCGGCGATGCCGGCCGGCTTGCCTGCCGTGCGCTCGGCCAGTGCTCAAGCCGAACTCGATGTGCCTGCGCCTTTAAACCTCAATGCCAGCGGTGACGAACTATACCGTCGCGGCGTGGAGTTGCTCGGACAAGGCCAACGCGAAGAGGCTCTGCAGAACTTCCGTCAAGCGTGGCAATACGAACGCGAAATGGACCCCGCCCTGCGCAACCAGCTCAAAGATAAACTCAGCCTATTGAGTGCGTCACAAGGCTCTGCGTCCAGCGCCGCGGCCGATGCCAACTCCGCCTCGCCGATGCGTCAAGTCGACGAGCAAGAGCTCGCCATGCGACAAAAGATGATGAGCGAAGTCACCGGCGAGATCGCCGCGGCGGAAGCCAACCGCGAAGCGGAACCGCAGGTGGTGGCCGAGCGTTTGCAAACGCTGCGAACTCGAGTGTCGCAAGCCAACCTCGATGGCAATGCGCGCAAGCAAATGTTGACCATCGTCGATCGCGCCATCGCATCGCACCAGATCTATATGACACAGAACAGTGCCACTATCGATCAGAATATGCGCAATCGTCAAATCACTGAGCAGTTGGCTCTGACTCAAGAAGAGCGGCAGAAGATCGATCAACAGATCGCCTCGCTGGTGGAAACCTATAACGACTTGATGGACAAGCGCAGCTTCGCAGAAGCTGAAGTCGTTGCCAAGCAAGTGGGTTTGCTCGATCCCAGTTCGACGATCGCCAGCCTGCTCATCTCCAATTCGCGAAATGCTCGCCGCATTGGAGAATACGAATCGATCAAGGCCATTAAGGAAGATAAGTTCATCGACAATATGTTGACGGTTGACGAAGCGGCTATTCCCTTCGATGACCGTGAACCATTGCTCTTCCCGGATGCCAAGGAATGGAGCGAGTTGACCAAGCGTCGTGCCAACCAGCTCTCGGAAGCTCAACGCGGCATGAGTCCAGCCGATCAAAAGATCTGGGCCTCGCTCAAGCAGCCCGTGCTTGTGGATTTCAAGAATCGACCGCTGAGTGAAGTGCTCCGCACGCTCTCGGATATGACCGGCGTATTGATCCACATGGACGAGAATGGCTTGGCCGCTGAAGGCATCACTAGCGATATGCCGGTCACGCTCAGCCTAGCCTCGCAGATCTCCTTCAAGAGCGCGTTGAGCCTGCTGCTGCATGCTCAGAATCTAGACTTCCAAGTTCGCAACGAAGTGCTCACCATCACCTCGATGCGCAACAGCGCTAAAGCCAATCAGACGCGAACCTACAACGTGCGTGACTTGGTCCTGCCCATTCCCAACTTTGTGACCGACTACAACAGCGGTATGGCTGGAGCGATTCGCCAAGCTTACGAAACGATGGGGCGCGGACTGGTAGCTCAGAAAACCGGCGGACTGTCCGGTGGGCTGAGCGGCTTGGACAACCAGATTCAGCTCGCTTCGGCGACTTCCTCGATGGATCCCAACGCACCCGTGCTGGGCCAGTTGGCCAACCCTGGAATGCTCGGCTTCGGCAACCAGCCGGGCAGCGGTGGATTTGGAATGAACAGCGGTGGATTCGGTATGAATCCTCCCGGAGGATCGCCTGGCGGGCCGATGGGCATGGGCGGTGGCGCACAAGGTGGTGGTTCCATGGCTGACTTCAGCCAGCTCATGATGCTGATTCAGCAAACGATCGAGCCGGACGACTTCCTCAATGGCGACAGCACCATGACTCCCTTCCAGCAGACTTTGTCGCTGGTGGTCAGTGCACCTCAGACTACCCATGAGCAGATCGAAGACCTCCTGGAAACGCTCCGCCGTCAACAGTTGGTGCAGGTTACCATCGAAGTCAAGTTCATCACGCTCAATGACAACTTCTTCGAGCGTATCGGTGTCGACTTCGATATGCGCATCGACGACAACGTTCGCCTCTTGCCTCAAGACGACCAAGGCAATAGTGCTGTGGTCGGTCTGAGCGGCGGTGTGAGCGGTACCAACACCTTCCCTGTGACGGCCGACTTTGACATCGCGTTCACTCAAGACAGCTTTGCCAGTGCGATCCCGCCCTTTGGTGGTGTGTTCAACGGTGATACGGGCGGCAGCATTGGTTTTGCCATCCTCAGCGACTTGGAGATGTTCTTCTTCATGAATGCCGCCCAAGGCGACCAGCGATCGAACATTCTTCAAGCTCCTCGCGTGACGATGTTCGATGGACAGCAAGCGTCGATCAACGACTCGGTACAGCGACCGTTCGTAGTTAGCCTGATCCCGGTAGTAGCCGACTT
>JBEBXX010000099.1:0-6969 GCA_040391435.1 Aureliella helgolandensis
ACACTCCCCGGTCTCGTACGCGCTGGAGCAAGCCGTGCGTTGGGGGCGCATGCCGCTGCCCGATCTGTTGCGCGATTTAGTCAGCGACGAGAGCGTGCTAGCCCAGGTCTTCAAACGCATGGGTATTGCTCCGCCTGAAGACAAACACGATGAATGATTGGAGCGTCGCTAGCCCGGCAGATCGGTAAAAGTTTACGAGTTTTTAGCAACACTTAGCAGCGAGTTTAAGATAACTTCAATACTGGCCCACTGCGCACAGGCCGGCGCTTGCCGTGGATTTGGTCTGGGTAGTTCACATGTTCCTTTTTTCATGCTAGTTAATTAGGCATCGAGGTGAATTGATGAGTTCAGTGCATGGCAAACTAAGTCGCGTGCGAAAGCCACGAGTGCATATCACATATGACGTAGAGATTGGCGATGCGATGGAGAAGCGCGAGCTTCCCTTCGTGATGGGTGTGCTGGGTGATTTCTCTGGTAACCCCACCTCCAAACTCAAGCCGCTGCGCGATCGCAAGTTCGTCCAGATCGACCGCGACAATATCAACGATGTGCTCAAGCAAATGACTCCCGGGCTAAATCTGCGGGTGGAGAACACGCTGGCCGGCGACGGCAGCGAGCTGGGTGTGCAGTTGAAGTTCGAATCCATGGCAGACTTCGAACCGGCCCAAGTGGCCAATCAAGTCGAGCCGCTGAGGAAACTGGTGGAAACAAGAAATCAACTGCGAGATCTGTTAGCCAAGGTGGATGTCAGTAGCGATCTGGAAGCCACTCTGGAAGAAGTTCTTAAGAACACGGAAAATGTGGCCAAGCTGGCAGAGGAACTGGGCATCGACAGATCAGCTCAGTAGCTCGCCCTCGGCGAGGCTCGCTTTGAACATCATGTGTATCATTCCGTCGTGGCCGAAGTCGCCAGGCTTTGGACGTCGCGCACAGTACTCTATCCATCGGGAGCCAAGCAATGGCTGAAAAACAAAAGCACGGCACAGCCGCCGAAGCGGCAACCACAGATGCCCCATTTAGTCTGCTTGAGTCTGCGATTAGCGCTACCAAGCAGACCGAGCGTTCGCGAGCTGAAGAGCTGCTGCGAACCTTCACCGAGCAGGCGCTGCAGGGAGCGGTGACCTTTGATAAGGATCTGACGCGGTCGATCAAGACGACCATCGACAGCTTTGATAAACAGATCTCAAAGCAACTGGCTGCCATCATGCACCATCCCGAGTTCCAGAAGCTAGAAGGCAGTTGGCGCGGCCTCAGCCACTTGGTGATGAACTCAGAAACCGGTACGCAATTGAAAATCCGCGTCCTCAACTGCAGCAAGAAGGATCTGCAAAAGGATCTCGAGAAGGCTGTCGAATTTGACCAGAGCGAATTGTTCAAAAAGATCTACGAGTCGGAGTTCGGCTCACCCGGTGGTATCCCCTACGGAGCTCTGGTGGGAGACTTTGAATTCCAGAACCACCCCGACGATATCACGATGCTCAAGAATGTTGCGGGTGTAGCGGCAGCCGCGTTCTGCCCGTTCATCTCTGCCGCCTCGCCGAACCTGTTTGGCATGGAGGATTGGCAAGGCCTGACGAAACCTCGCGACTTGGCCAAGATTTTTGATACGGTCGAACACACCTCATGGCGCAGCTTCCGCGAGAGCGAAGATTCGCGCTTCGTGACGTTGACGATGCCACGCACGTTGGCTCGCCTACCCTATGGAGCCAACACCAAGCCGATAGATGAATTTAGCTTTGAAGAGGTAGAGCTCGGGGCCGATGGCAGGCCCAAGTCGGTCAGTCACCACGAATACTGTTGGATGAGTACCGCTTATGTGCTCGGCGCGCGGATGACCGATACCTTCGCGCAGACCGGTTGGTGCACGGCCATCCGCGGTGCCGAGGGAGGCGGGAAAGTGGAAGGCTTGCCTGCCCACGTGTTCACCGCTGACGACGGCGATGTGGATCTCAAATGCCCAACCGAGGTGGCCATCACCGACCGCCGTGAGAAAGAGCTGAGCGACTTGGGCTTCCTACCACTGTGCCACTACAAAGAGAAGGACTACGCCGTCTTCTTCGGGGCGCAAACCTGCCAAAAGGCCAAAGAGTATCAGGGCAAGGACGGGCCCGCAGCGACTGCCAATGCGGCCATCAGCGCCCGGCTGCCCTATATCATGGCCACCTCGCGCATCGCTCATTACCTGAAATGCATCGCGCGCGACAAAGTGGGCTCGTTCCAGGAACGCGAGGATATGGAACGCTGGATGAATAGCTGGATCATGAACTATGTGTCGGCCGATACGAAAGCCTCCCAAGAGGTCAAAGCCCGCTATCCGCTGGCAGCAGCCAAAATCGAGGTCCGCGAGATCCCCGGAAAGCCCGGCTCGTACAACGCTATCGCCCACCTGCGACCTTGGTTGCAATTGGAAGAGCTGACGACCTCCCTGCGACTGGTGGCGGAAATCCCTAAAGGCAAAAGCTGATCTCTGGCTTGCAGTTTAGCTAACAAGCTTGAAGGCCCCTGCCCACTTACCACTTCCGGAGCACCCTGCGTTGAATTCCGCTTCCTTCAGTAACGCATCGCGGAGGACAGTCATTGTCGAGCAGGCGGAGGGGGTGGCGCAGTTGCGGGACTCCCCTCCGTCGCTGCTGGACGAACTAATCCGTCGCAGCACGTCCTCCCCGCCGCGGGTCCGGTCTGTGCTAAACCCAGCCGAGACAGGCCGGGTGCGCCAGACTCCGCCCACGGCGGCTGACGCGGAGACGGCGCGTGAACCACAGACGGCGCTGGATGCGGATACACAGTTGAATGCGTTCCTGTCAACGGCTTCGGCCGCGCAGGCGCTGCGCATGTGGTTCGGAGACGCGACCATCGAACGCATGGCCGGGGAGGCTTGGTCGAAAATCGCCCGCCAGCTACAGGCCAGCATTGCCCTCATCGATCGCATGCTGACAGAGCAGATCTCACGGATTATCCATCACCCCGAGTTTCAGCGACTTGAAGCCAGTTGGCGGGGACTTGAGTATCTGGTCAAGGTCAAGGATGAAGTGGAGGAGGCGCCCATCAAAATTCGCATTTTGAACGCGGCCTACGCCGAGCTCTGTCGCGATTTTGACAAAGCCATTGAGTTCGATCAAAGCCAGTTGTTCAAGAAGGTATACGAACTGGAGTTTGGCAGCCCCGGCGGCGAGCCGTTTGGTGTGCTATTGGCCGATTATGAAATTCATCCCCGCCCCAGTCGCCTGCACCCACACGATGACGTCGCCATGCTGCGGTCCTTTTCCCAAGTGGCGGCAGCAGCCTTTTGCCCCATCATACTGAATGCTTCACCCAGCATGTTTGGGCACGATAGTTTTGCGCAAATGCAGACCACCGTGGACTATGAAAAGATACATCAAGACCTTTCATTTCTGTCATGGCGCAGCTTCCGTGAAACAGAAGATGCGCGCTTTGTCGGATTGGCTATGCCCCGCATGCTGCTCCGCCATGCGTACGCCGACCGCACCGATCGAGACGGGGACTTCCCTTACGTCGAACCCCTCGGTCAGCGCGCAGATTGCCTGTGGGGAGGTGCCGCCTTTGCCATGGGGGAAGTGTTGATGCGCTCGTTCGCCGAAAGCCGCTGGCTGGCCAACATTCATGGTGCGCAGCACGCAGAGAGTGGTGGTGGGATCGTGCGCGGCATTGGTGCCGAACATTTCACTACGGAAAGTCCACGCGTTACCCACAAGCCGTTGACGGAACTGCAGCTAGTGGACAGCTTGGAGCGGCAGATGGTCGACCTGGGCTTCATCCCATTGTGCTCCTGCAAGGACATGCCGCTGGCCGCGTTCTACTCGTGCCCCTCCACTCAAAAACCCAAGGCCTACAATGCTCTCGACGCCACGGTCAACGCGCGGATGTCTGCCATGATGAATTACATGCTGTGCGTCTCGCGTTTTGCACACTATCTCAAGGTCATCGGCCGCGATAAAGTGGGCTCATTGACCGACGCCTCTATCCTACAGCAGCAATTGCAGAGCTGGATCAATAACTATGTCACCGCAGATTCCGAGGCCGACTCTCGGATCAAAGCGCGTTACCCACTTCGAGAAGCGGACCTACAAGTCGTCGCGGTGCCCGGCAAGGCCGGCGCGTTCGACTGCGTGTTTCGTTTGGCCCCTCATTACGAACTGGAGGACATGCAGGCCTCTATCAAGCTGCGAACTGAACTGATTCGAAGTTTTTAGCCCTAACCGCCCACGCATAAGTTTCGACACATAATTAGCCGTTTTGGCGTTAGCCACGGTTGCTTGATGCCGTTTTGGCGTTAGCCACGGTTGCTTGATAAAACAGGAAACTTATGCGCGGGTGCTTACAGCCAACGACGACACACGCTCCATAAAGGCCCACCGATGAATGCCAACGAATTCTTTCAAGCCGGAGACCTACAATCCGCCATTGCCGCGGCGACTAGCCAACTGAAAACCGCGCCCACCGACGTGGCCCTGCGCCTGTTCCTGGCAGAGCTGTTATGGTTCAACGGTCAACTCGATCGAGTTGAAAAACAGCTTGAGACGATTTCTATGCAAACGACCCAGTCGGCCATGACGCTAGCCCTATACCGCCAGATTCTTCGCGGTGAAACTGCCCGCGAGCAGGTCTTGCGAGAGGGGCGGACTCCCGAGGTGGTCGGCGAACTGCCGGACGACGCAAAATTTATGCTCGAAGCCCTACTGGCATTGCGTTTGGGCCAAGCCGATGAAGGGCGTCGTCTGCAGGCCGCCGCCGAGGATCAGCGTCCAACGCTGCAGGGAGTTTGCAATGCTAGAGACTTCAGCGAGTTTCGCGACCTAGATGATCGGGTAGCGGGCGTTCTGGAAGTCATCACCAGCACTGGCAAATACTACTGGGTGCCCTGGCAAAATATCGCATCTCTCCAAATGGAAGCGCCCAAAGTGCCGCTGGATCTGATCTATCGCCGAACCCAAATTGAGGTCAGCGGTGGCCCCAGCGGCGAGGTTTATGTGCCCACGCGGTACGTCACCGCGGCTGGGGAGCAGTTGGACGATGCACTGCTCCTAGGTCGAGCCACCGACTGGATCGGAGATGCAGGCGAAGTAGTACAGGGACGCGGCCTGCGGACTCTGCTGGTGGGCGAAGAGGACCTGACCATCATGGAAATTGAGACCCTCTCATTCGCGAAGGTCGACGCATGAGCCGTATTAGACCCGACCAATTTCTGCTGCCATCGATATTTGATCGACTCTTGGACGAAGATCCAGCCACCCAATTAGAAACCCCGCGCAGCCGCGCTCAATTGCTGCGCGAGCTGAAATTATCGGTGCGACGCGATCTGGAAAACCTACTCAATACACGCATCAGTTTATATCCACTGCCCGATGAATTATCGGAGCTGAAAACATCCGTCTTGAACTATGGTATTCCCGATTTCACCGGGCTAGCCATGGGCAGTCGCGAACAGCGCGAACGGCTCAGACTGCTCGTCGAAGATTCCATCCGGCGGTTTGAAACACGCTTTAAAAGCCTGCGCGTAGAAATATTGCGTGGGAATCAGGAAGGGGATGTTAAAGACCGGACCATTCGCTTCCGCATCGAAGGGCTGCTGCACGCCGAGCCGTCGCCGGAGCCGGTCGCGTTCGATTCGCAGTTGCGCCCTCAACATGGAGATTTTGAAGTGCGAGTGTCCACGGGATGATAGACAAGCTGCTCGACTACTATCAACGCGAACTGAATTTTCTACGCGAATTGGGGAGCGAATTTGCCAGCCAGCACCCAAAGATCGCCGGGCGTTTGCGGATGGACGCGGACGCTATCGAAGACCCGCATGTCTCGCGATTCGTTGAGGCCAGCGCGCTGCTAGCGGCTCGCACGCGTCTGAAGATTGACGATGAATTCCCTGAGATCTGTCAAGCCATTCTGCAATCGCTTTATCCCCACTATCTCAGTCCAACTCCCCCGGCCACGATCGTGCAGTTGGCCGTTACCGATAAAGCCATCGAGTCCATCGAAGGGATACTAATTCCACGCGGAAGTAGACTCGAGAGCCAGCCGATAGACGGTGAGCCCTGTCGCTTTCAAACCTGTTTTGAATCGCGATTGTGGCCCATCCACGTGCATGCCGTCGATTACCTGGTGCCTCCACTGCCCATCGCGTCATCCCCTTGGAACCAGGACGTGCAAGCCGCAATTCGTTTGCGGTTGTCGGTGAATTCGCCGAAAGTCGACATGGCCAGCCTCCTCATCGATGGCCTGCCACTCTTCTTAGGAGGCTCAGCAGCGTGTTCTAATGCTCTGGCCGAAGCCCTATTTGGCAACGTGCTAGGCGTGGCTTTATCAAACGGCCGGGAGAATATTCACTGGCTGGAAGCCAAGTCGATCCAGCCCATGGGTTACGCGGACGAGCAAAGCTTGCTGCCCCCCAATGTCCGCAGCTTGTCTGCCTATCGAATCCTTTCTGAGTTCTTTGCCATGAACGACAAATTTCGATTTGTTCATGTTGGCTTTAACGGTACTTGGGCGCAAACGGTCGGCACAGACAAGGCGGAAGTAATTATCTTTTTGGAGCGAATGCACCCCGTCTTGCAGCGCGAGCTGGACCGAGACGCACTAAGGATGGATTGCACTCCGGCCGTCAACCTGTTCTTCAAGCGCGCCGAACCGATACGCATGACAGACAATCAGATTGAATATCGCGTCATCCCCAATGCCCGCGGCCCCGCTTCTGCCGAGATTTTCTCTATCGATCGCGTGACGGCCATGTCGGCTAGTGGAGAGGAGCGAGAGTTCCTCCCCTTTTTCCAACCCAACCATCCCCCTCATGCGCAGCGGCCGCAGGGTTACTGGTACGCCAAGCGAGTGCCGGCCCTGGGCAAGGTCTCCGACGATGATCGGGGCAGCGAGGTCTACCTCTCGATCGTCGATCTGCATGGGCAACCTGCAACTCAAGAGGGCTGGGCCATCGATGTGGAGACAACCTGTTTGAAT
>JBEBXX010000100.1:0-6968 GCA_040391435.1 Aureliella helgolandensis
CGTCAAAATTATTGCTAAGAAGAACAACTCATGGATACTCGCGCGATAACGCCGGCTCGTTTGGCACACAGCGTGATTGCGGTGCCACCCCTAGCTCGCGACTCGCATCTAAGAATCGACGCGCGGGAAAACCAAAAGCTGGTGCGACATATCGAAGCCGGTGGAGTGTCCACGCTGCTGTATGGTGGAAACGCCATGATGTACCATGTGAGGCTCAGCGAATATGAGCGTCTGTTAGCAATGTTAGTCGACATCGCCGCAGAGCAGACGCTGGTGATTCCCTCGGTCGGGCCGGCCTTTGGAACGATGATGGACCAGGCCGAAGTGCTGGCCGATTTCGATTTTCCGACGGTCATGATCCTACCTCAAAAAGAGATCGCCGACGCGAGTGGCATCGCTTCGGGGATCCGTCGCTTCACTGAAGTTTACGGTCGGCCCATCATGCTCTACCTCAAGCATGACGCTTGGCTTCCTCCGGTTACAGTCGGCAAGATGTATCAGAGCGGACTGCTGAGTTGCATCAAATACGCGGTCGTTCGCGACAACGCCGCCGACGATGATTATCTGCGAGAAATTCTGTCTTTCGTCCCCAGCGATATCGTCGTCAGTGGCATTGGCGAACAGCCGGCAATCGTACATATGCGTGAATTCGAGGTCGGGAGTTTCACCAGTGGTTGCGTGTGCCTGCAACCCGCCAGATCGCAACACATGCTGCGGGCCATCCAAGGGGACGATTTGGCGGCAGCGAATCGAATACGCGCGGAGTTCGTCGGATTAGAAGATTTGCGCAATCGCATTCACCCGATTCGAGTCCTACATCGCGCCGTGGAATTAGCGGGAATTGCTGCGACGGGGCCAATGCTACCTATGTTAGGAGAGCTTTCAGCCAGTGACACTGCCGCGGTAGCCACGGCCGCAGTGGAGCTTGTCAACTCTTCGAACGCAGCTCATGAGACCTATTGAATTTGCCGGTCCGGCGGCGTCGATCCATATCGCCGGAGCGCGCACACATAACTTGAAGAATGTCTCGCTGGACATTGCTCACAATGCGGTGACGGTTTTGACCGGCGTCAGCGGCAGTGGCAAGAGCTCGCTAGCGTTTGACACGTTGTATGCGGAGGGGCAGCGGCAATATATCGGCAGCATGTCGACCTACGCGCGACAGTTCCTGAATCAGTTGCAGCGGCCAGACGTCGATAGCATTGAAGGCCTGCAACCCACCCTGTGTATCGACCAGCGCGCCGGCGCGGCCAATCCGCGCAGCACGGTGGCTACTGTGACTGAAGTTTACGACTAGCTGCGGTTGTTGATGGCCCGCGTGGGCATCCCGAGTGGTACCGCCTGCGGTAACTCGATCCTGCAGCAATCGCCGCAGCAGATCCAGGACGCGTTGATGCGGCTGCCGGAGGGGACCAAGTTGGTCATGATGGCCCCTGTGGTGCGCGGCCGCAAAGGGGCTCACCGCGAAGCTCTACAAGCGATTCGCAAGGCCGGCCTGGTCCGCGTGCGGGTGGATAACGAACTGTTGGAAGTTGACGCGATACCGGAACTGGCCGTGCGCAAAAACCATACGATTGAGGCTGTAATCGACAAGATTGTCATTCGGCCAGGGGGTGAAGAACGCATTGCCGAATCGCTCAGACTAGCTCTGCGATTGGCCAACGGATTAGCGGCGGTCAGCTATTTGACTCCTGTAGCCAGTCAGGACGGCGGCGAGAATGAATGGACCGAAGAGTTCTTCAGCACACTCTACGCCTGCCCAGACTGCGGCGTTAGTTTCGAAGAGATCGAACCGCGCACCTTTAGTTTCAATAGTCCCTACGGTGCCTGTCCAGCTTGTGAAGGTCAGGCTACGGAGGATGCACCCTGTGCGCAGTGTGGCGGTGCACGACTCCGGCCAGAGGCCCTCGCCGTGCGACTTGCGGGAAAGAATATCTACGAGCTCTGCTTGCAGTCGATTGCAGATTCACTGTCTTGGTTCGAGCAGCTAACGGTGTCTGCCGATAAGATGCCCATCGCGACGCCGATCGTTACTGAGATGTTGCACCGCTTGCGGTTTCTGGTGAAAGTGGGAGTGGGCTACCTGTCCCTGGCCCGCGGTGCCGGGACGCTCAGCGGCGGAGAACTGCAGCGCGTGCGCCTGGCCACCTGCATTGGTAGCGGCTTAGTCGGCGTGTGCTATATCTTGGATGAGCCATCGATTGGCTTGCATCAACGCGACAACGATCGGCTGATCGCCTCGCTGCGAGATCTGCAACAGCAGGGCAATACGGTCATCGTGGTCGAACACGACGAAGCCATGATGCGACAGGCCGACTGCTTGGTGGACATAGGGCCCGGAGCCGGTACTCGAGGTGGCGAGATCGTGGCCGCCGGCCATCCTGACGAGGTTATCCAGCATCCGACCAGCCTGACCGCCGCCTATCTACGCGGCGACCGTAGCGTGGTCGATCCTGGACCACGTCGTGCACCACACAAAAAGCAATTGATCAAGCTGCGCGGAGCCACACTACACAATTTAAAAGACGTCTCCGTCGAGATTCCACTGGGCCTGTTGGTGGGAATTACCGGCGTCAGCGGCAGTGGCAAAAGCTCGCTGATTGGCCAGACATTGGTCCCCGGCCTAGCCCGATCGCTTGGGCAAGCCACGGCTAAAGCTGGCCCGTACCGTTCGCTGTCTGGCCACAAGTTGGTTGACAAACTGATCGAAATCACACAGACTCCGATCGGACGCACACCGCGTAGCACGCCGGCTACGTACTGCGGAGTCTTTGATTTGATCCGCGCCGTGTGGGCCAATGCGCGAACTGCCAAACAGCGCGGTTACACGGCCAGTCGCTTCAGCTTTAATGCGGGGAGCGGTCGTTGCCCTCAATGCCAGGGGCAGGGGCAAGAGAAGATCGAGATGAACTTTCTGCCCGACCTATATGTCACCTGCTCTGTGTGCAATGGTTCGCGTTACACGCGGCAAACGCTGCAGGTTCGCTATCGCGACAAATCAATTGCCGATGTGCTCAATATGAGTATCGATGAAGCCCTGGAGTTCTTCGAGAATTTCAGCAAGATCCAGCGGCTGTTGAGCAGCCTGGCCCAGGTTGGCTTGGGCTATCTCTGTCTCGGACAGAGCTCCTATACGCTCAGCGGCGGAGAGGCCCAACGCATTAAACTCGCCACCGAGTTGGCTCGGCCCGAGACCGGTAAGACGATCTACTTTCTAGACGAACCGACCACGGGCCTGCATTTCGAAGATGTGCGGCGTCTGGTCGGCGTGCTCAATGACTTGGTCGACCGCGGCAATACAGTGATCGTGATTGAGCACAACCTGGACGTCATTCGCGCCTGCGATTGGCTGATAGACATGGGGCCCGATGGTGGAGTGGGCGGGGGCGAGATCGTGGCTTGCGGCCCACCTGAAGAAGTCGCTCGGGTACCAGGCAGTTTGACTGGGCGCTACTTGGAGTTTTGATAGTGTCGTGCCGCGAACTTGGCTCGTTGCGATCTGGAGCGACCTGGTGCGACCTGGCGCGATCTGGTGCGATCGCCGAAACCCTCTAGGGCCGCGGCGATGGGAAGCTGCTAAGTTTCAAGCTGCGCATTGTGGCTACTGTGGAGTGCCGTAGGCTTCCTGGAACAATTGCAACTGGGCTTGGGCATCCTGAGCCGATAGTTGGGCTTCTTCCAGTTGGGCTTTGAGTGTGGCCGCCTGGCTGGTGCTCTGTTCAAGCTGCTGTGCGGCTTCATCGCGAGCCTGTTGCGCCTGTGCGGCTTGGGCCTGCAGTTGGGTCAGTTGATCCACTAGGGCCTGCATGTCCGCAGCCAGTTTTTCAGTAGCTGCCTGCTGGGTCACCCGCGCTGCTTCGGTGGCAGCAATCTGATCGGTCAGGGTTTTAACCGTCGCGGCAGATTGCTGCTGTGCGCTCTGTAGTTCGGCCTGCTTTTTATCGAGTGCAGCTTTATCCGCGAGCGCCTGATCGTGGGCGGCCTGAGTCGCAGCCAGTTGTGCTGCGACCGCATCGCGGGCAGCGGTGGCTGCCGCGGCGGCGGCGGCTTGTTGGTCATAATTGCTCTGCAGCTTGGTGACGCTCTCGGCGGCCGCCACCGATTGGGCGGTCAAATCCGTCAATTGGGCCTTGATCTGTTCCAGCCGCGTGGCCAATTCCTGACGGCTAGCTTTGGCAGCCGCTAGCTGGGCTTCCAATTCTTTAATTTTGGTATCGATTTGAGTCAGTTCGCCCATGATCGCCTGATCTTGCGCGGTGGACTCCGTCATTTTTTGAGTTAGTGCAGCAGCGTTCTGAGTGGCGCTGGCTAGTTGGGTTTGCGTGGCCGTGGCTAACTCTGTCGCGACCTTGGCGGCCTGATCGGCAGTGTTCATTTCTGCTTGCTTGGCGGTTAGCTGGGCTTGAGTTTGTTCTAGACGCGTGGCGATCGAGGGAGGATTGGCTGCGATCAATTTGACCGTCGCGGGCTCGGCTGCGGGCCACAGTTGGACTTGTCCATTCCAATCGCCGCCGGCCACATAAGCCGCGTCGCCGGTGAGCGCGACCTGCAAGGCGGCTTCGGTCAGGCCCTGGAATTCACTTTGCAGCTCTCCGTTGCCGTTCCACAACTTGCACCGCGCGTCGCGGCCGGCCGAGGCGATCGAGCCATTCTGGGCATACATGACGCTGGTCACGCCACCTGCGTGGGCGGGCCAGGACTTGATCTCCTTGGACTCGTGCATGTCCCATAAGCGAATAGTTCCGTCGATGCTGCCACTGGCGAGAACGTTCGAATCGGCGCGGAAATCCAGGCTCCGCAGCTCGCCGGTGTGCCCGGTCAATTCTGCATACGGCCGTCCGGTAGCGGCTTCCCATACGATCAGGCCGTTGGAGCGATCGCCGGTGGCCAACAGCACGCCGTCGGGGCTATAGCGCAGGGCGAAGATCCAGTCGGTATGCTTTTTGATCTCCAGGTGCAGCTCACCGCTGGCCGTATCAAAGATGCGGATAATTTTTTGAGGACCTGCCACCGCGATGTGTTTTTTATCGGGGCTAATATCGGCGGCCAGCACTATGTCGAGTTCGTCGCCGACTTTGGCAATCCGCTCGCCGGTCTGAATGTCGACCAGCACGGCGCAGCCACTCTTGCTGTGTTGACCACCACCGATGAGCAGTTGTTTTCCGTCGCGGGTGAACTTGAGCGACTGGGGCACTCCCTCTGGAAAGGGAATAACGCCCAGCAGTTCGCCACTTTGCGAATGATACAAACTGACTTGCTGTTGTCCGCCCACGGCGATCAGGGGAGCCCAGGGGCTGGCGGTCATCGCCGCGATCGCCGCGCTGCGCTGCGTCTCCGTCACCGGTTCACGCATCAGCATCTCTGGCATTGCTGGTGGGCCTTCGGGCTTGCCTATAGAAGTCGTGGACAACATGGCTGCGGCGGCGTTGTTGCCGCGTTTGATTTTGCTGCCGGAATTTTCGGGCATGCCCTGTTCGATCCAGGTCTTGATCAGTTCGATCTGTGCTTGTGGAATCGCATCTTCATCCGGTGGCATGAACGGCTGTTCGGCGTGGGAGACCAGCGCGAACAAACGCGATCCGCTGAGATTGCCTTCAGCTACCACCTCCCCGCCCGAACCACCGGCTAGCACGCCGGCGTACGTGTCGACAGCCAAGTCGCTCTCCTTGCCACTCTCGCTGTGGCAGACGGTGCAATGCTCACGAAAGATCGGTTTGATGTGGTCGTCGTAGGTGACCTTCTGCTCGTCCGCAGTCTGCTCTGCCGCCTGGGCGACGAGACCTGCGCTGAGAGCCATCCAAGCAAGCCAACTTAGTAACAGTGCGGGGGAGATCTTCATCGTCATGCAGTTCTGAACTTAACCTGGAGGAAATGAAACCAGTTCCATGGGCGGTTGCCCATTACCGATCCATGGTTGAACATAAAACAGATCAATGGTTGAACATAAATTCGCGACTGTTGAGCACGGCCCAGAAGACATCCTCGAGCCCGATGATGTCATTGCCTGAGTCGGCTACCAATTTGGTCAGCGTGTCCAGCTCGGTCTGCGTTGGCTGTCTGGACAGCGAACGCAAGTAAATGTGCTCGAGGACTTGTGGGACTGTTTGCCCGGCTGCAAGCCAAGTTTCGATGAGCTTGCCCTGCTTGATCTTGCCCTGCGTGGCATCGCCGTTGAGCAGGTGCAGCGCTTGCGAGAGGGATGGATCGGTACTGGCTTCTGCTTCACAAACCGTGGTCCGAGGCGAGCGACCAAACGTGGTCAGGAAGTAGTTGCTGGACGATCCATCGGCAATCTGAACGGCCCGCGCCCCGAGCGGCAAGCCGCGAAATTTTTCTTGAGTGCCAGTCGCTTCGGATATGCAGTCCAGCAACATTTCGGCAGGCACGCGGCGGACTTGAGCAAAGGCGTAGTTGCGCGTATCGCCACTATTGCTTGCGTTGGGCTGAGTCGTGCGTTGGTACGTCTGCGAATTGCAGATGTCGCGCACCAACTGCTTGAGATCGAACTCGTACTCGGTCAGCTTCTTACCCAGTTCGGCAAATAGCTCAGGATTACTGGCAGGATTGCTGACTCGAATATCGTCGACGGGTTCGACGATACCCGTGCCAGTAAAGTGCGCCCACACGCGGTTGGCGATACTGGTGGAGAAATATGGATTGTCGGGGCTGGTAATCCAGGCGGCCAACACCTCGCGGCGATCTTGACCCTTAATTTCGGGTTGACCTGCACCCAGGAAAGTCGGCGGGACCGGCTTCTGGGTAACCGGATGATTGACCTCTCCGCCACCTCGATTGAAGATGATCACCTCGCGATAGTCCTCGCCCGTCTTCCTGCCAATCTGCGAGAAGAAGGAGGCGAAACCGTAATAATCATTCATCGTCCAGCGGTCAAACGGGTGATTGTGGCACTGAGTGCACTGAGTGCGAATGCCCATGAAGACCTGGGCCACGTTTTCCGCCGTTTTGAT
>JBEBXX010000101.1:0-6942 GCA_040391435.1 Aureliella helgolandensis
ATTCCCGATCCTTGATCTGGATTTTGGGGCGTTTGCCATAGGTGCCTGCACCTAATACTTTGCTTGGATCACTGCGATTCTTTTCCCATGGAATGAGGCGGATATTCTCCAGCGTAACATTGAAGACTCGGTTGAGGTTGTAGAAACCCGAGCGAGGTACCAGCGAGACGTCATGTTTGTCGTGTTCCAAGCCGATCCACTGGTTCTGAATCTTAGTCCGGCTGCGGTCGATGCGGAAACCATTTTGATAGTAACCCGAATCCCCGCCCCCCGGGTTTTCTCCAGACAGAAAAAACCCGCCTCCGTCGATGATCAAGAAATTTTCGTCGCAGCGGGTCGCGGTCAGGCTGGTGTAATCGCTAAATTTCCAGGCGATGTCCCCCAAGATGCGGCCGTCCTCTTCGACATAGAACAATTCCTCGCGATTCCAGGACTGCCCCCGATATTGTTTCCCTGCGCGGAAGCCGATCTTATCGGCCGCATCGACGATGTTTACCAGACAGTTTCTATAGGCGGCCAGCTCGGGGATGACTTGCACGCCAGGGCCCAGTTGTGCGAGCAAAGATTGCTTGGCTGCTTCGTCTAGTGCAATCGGGCGGCTGGCGTGTGCGCCAGAAACCACAAATCGCGCCTCGCGCTTTTGATTGTATTTTTCGTCGAAATGAAAGATGGTGTGGCCCCAGGTCACATTGGTCGTGATCGGGATCTGATTGGTTTGAATGATCCAGAACTCGCCACTGCACTGGACGATTGGCAGTCCATGGGCGCTCGCAAACTGATGGGCTAGCTTGATTTGTACGCCATCGTCGCTGGTCCCATCACTTTTAGCTCCCAGCATACGATAATTCACCGATGTACCTGGCAGCAGTTGAGCGCGCAGCCTGGGGGCTAGACTGCTGTGCAGCGCAAGGCTGGTGCCCGCATCGGCGGGCTGGTCAGAATCAGCCAAGTCAACTGCGTACGTCGCCTCACCTCCGTCCCCTGCTGAGAAATAGCCCAGCGTGCGGACGATGGTCTTGGCTGCCAGCGTCGGGTCCTGCGACATTTCGGCCACGCTTTGATAGAGCCGCACTGTGCGATGGGCTTCGTCGCGTGAGGAATGCTCGCTAGCTGCATCGCCCTGAGCAGCATCATCCGGCACAGGCCTAGCCACTAGCGGTTCACCGGCGACAGCAGACTCCACCACACTCTGCGTAGCGCAGTGGGCCACGCTAAGGCCTGCGAGGCCGAGCAGCGACAAGGCTCTCCGTCGCTCGATAGGTTGCGGCAGCGGGCCCTGGTGGCTGTGTAAGACCATTCGTATTCCTCAGTGATCGAGCGTGGTGTGTGTGCGTTTCACGGTCAATCATCTATCAAGCAGGCCGCGGCGTCAAACGCCGCCTGCTCACGGACTCAGCCGATAAACTCAGCCGATGAACTCACGCGACGAGCCTAGCGGCCTGGATCGCGTGGCGTCGGGGGCGTGGGACTTGGCTCGCTCGGTCGCGGGTCGTGCACGGGCGGATCCCCCACGGGCGGATCTCCGGGCTGCGGAATGCTGGGCGTCGGCTGCAGCGGGGGCTGAATTTCCGGCTTGTACTCGGGCTGCGACGCAGCGGTGAAAAAGGCGTTTGGCTGGCTCATTGTGCACCTCAAATTGGTTTGAGAACTTGCTGTTCCGAACGATCAAGGCGACAGTCTTAGAGCGTCGCAGACGACGAGTTAGAGCGTCTACTCAACCGCGGGTTTGCCATACAGGAGAATGCGAATGCTGTGCCGAGTGTCACCCGGCTCCGCTTTATCTAGATAATAAAATGCACGATTTGCAACTGCGGCGTTACTACAAACCTGAGACCGTGCACGATCTCCTGTTTTAGAAGACGTGCGAGTCGAAGTATGGTCGCGCGTCCAGCGGTGCGGTTGAATCTTGCGCGACCGTCGGGCATTGACGCCCATCCCTTTCCTGGCTTACCTTCTCCTAGAGTTGCCATGCAGTCGCAGGCTGCTCTGCAGAGAATTCACCAGGAAGACTACGCCCATGGAGCCCCCACCGCCACTCGGCCCGTCCTCATCAGCGAATCTGCCGCAGACTGCGAACGACCGACAGCGGGCTGCCGAAGGTCAAGCTATCGAGGACCGCCCGAGTTCAACAACCGCTGCCTTGAAGAGCCCTCTCCAAACCGCAGTAGTATACCCCAAGGAGACTATTGGGCGGCTGATGACCACCGAGTACGTAGCGGTACGGCCCGAGTTTACGGTGGCCGAGGCGCTGGCGCATATTCGGCGGCATGGAAGGAAATGCGAGACGCTAGATACGATCTATGTAGTGGATTCACACGGAGTGTTGATCGATGACGTTCGTCTGCGCGACATTATCCTGGCGTCGCTCGATCAGCGAGTCGCGGAAATCGTCGACAATAAGTTTACGTCTTTGGCTGCTATGGAAGATCAGGAGCTGGCCGTGCGCCAGTTCCAGAGAGATCACGCAGTGGCCCTGCCGGTCGTCGATAGCCAGGGCATCTTGCAGGGGATCATCACCGTCGATGACGTGATGGACGTAGCGGAGCAGGAGTCGCTGGAGGATTTCCAGAAGTTTGGTTCGCTTCAGACCGCCATCGCTAATCCGCTCACGGCAAGCGTGTATTACTTGTACCGGACGCGCATTGTCTGGCTTTCTGCGCTAGTCTTCATGAACGTGTTTTCTGGCTTTGCCATCTCGCGTTTCGAAAACGTGATTCAGTCCATGGTCGCGCTGGTGTTCTTCCTACCGCTCCTGATCGACAGCGGGGGGAACGCGGGAGCTCAGTCGGCCACACTGATGATCCGTGCGCTATCGCTCGGCGATGTTCAACTGCGCGACTGGTTGAGACTGATCGGCAAGGAGCTGATCGTGTCGTTGTTTCTGGGGGTGACCATGGCTGGGGGAGTCGCCTTGGTGGCCAGTCTGCGCGCACCGGACGTGATGTTTGTAGTGGCGTCGACGATGGTCATGACGGTGATCATCAGCAGCCTGATCGGCATGTCGCTCCCCTTTTTGCTGACAATATTCCACCTGGACCCTGCCACGGCCAGTGCTCCATTGATCACTTCGATGGCAGATATTACTGGTGTCTTGATCTATTTCAGCCTAGCTAGCTGGTACTTTGGATATTGAGCATACGGCAAACGTGGCTGCGGCCACTGTGCCAGTTGGCCGCGACGTGGTGCATTACCGGGAGCTGGCGCATTCCCGGGCCGTGCAGCTCCTGAGCTTTCGCTGGAGTATGCTTGGGCAAGCTGTCACAGCGGACTGATTGTGCGTATAGTATTGAGGTCTAACAACTTGGTCTAACACAAGGTATTCGGCTAAATGCGACTTATGTTGAAATTGACGATGGTGCTGCAGTTGAGTGTCGTTGCGGGAATTTTGAGCCAGCGGGCTCACGGACAAAATGGAGAATCTAAGGTGACTGATCGTGCGCTGCTCGCTCCCTGGCCGGGGCCCTACGGTGGAGTGCCTCCGTGGGACTTGGTACGTCCGGAAGAATTCGTAGCCGACTTCGAAGTAGCTATCGAGCAAGCTGACGCAGACATTGAAGCCATCGCTAACAATCCTGCTCCGGCTACCTTTGAAAATACCATCGTGGCCCTAGAGACGGCCGGGCGCGGCTTGAATCGCCTGAGCTCAATCTTTAGCGTCCACTCGTCGAACCTCAACGTGGGCATTCTGCCGGAAGTCGAGCGCAAGGTCGAACCCAAGCTGGCCGAGCATCGCGATCGGGTGATCCAGAACGACAAGCTCTTCGCAAGGATTGACAAGGTCTTTCACAGCGACGAATTCAAGCAGCTCGACTTAGCCCAACAGCGCTTGGCCGACGATCGCTACAAACAGTTTGTACGACAGGGAGCCAAGCTGTCGGCGACCGACAAGCAGCAGCTATCCAAAATCAACCAGCGACTGGCCAGCCTGTTTACCGATTTCAGTCAAAACGTTTTGGCAGACGAGCAGGCCTACGTGACCTGGATCGAAGATCAGTCCGGCCTCGCTGGGTTGCCGACCAGCGTGGTGGCAGCCATGTCCGCAGTCGCCACAGAGAAAGGGCAGCCGAGCAAATGGGCTGTAACCAACACCCGCTCCTCGGTCGACCCGTTTCTAACCTATGCCGAGAACCGCAGTCTTCGCGAACAAGTGTGGCGCAATTTTTACAACCGCGGCGACAACGGCGATGAGCACGATAACAACTCGATCATCAGCGAAATACTCCGTCTGCGAGCGCAGCGCGCCAAACTCTTAGGCTATGCAACCCACGCCCACTGGCGATTGGAACCGCAGATGGCGAAGCAGCCTGAGGCGGCTATGGATCTGCTGCTCAAGGTGTGGCCCAAGGCCGTCGCGCGAGTTGCCGAAGAGGTTGCCGACATGCAGCGGTTGGCCGATCAAGCCGGAGATCAAATTGCGATCGAACCCTGGGACTACCGCTTTTATGCCGAGAAGGTTCGCAAGTTAAAATACGACTTGGACTTCAACGAAGTCAAACCGTATCTGCAAATGGAAAAGCTGCGCGAAGGCATGATGTGGGCCGCCGGCGAGCTCTTCGGATTGCAGTTCACGCCGGTCGACGACGTGCCGGTATTTCATCCCGATGTGCGCGTCTGGCGAGTCGACAATGCGGCTGGCAGTCTAGTCGGTCTATGGTATTTTGATCCCTACGCGCGCGAGGGCAAACGATCCGGGGCGTGGATGACCAATTACCGCGACCAGGAGAATATCACACAACCCATTACCACCCTGGTCTCGAATAACTCCAACTTTGTCAAGGGTGCCGAGGGAACGCCGGTGCTAATTTCCTGGGATGATGCCGATACGCTGTTCCATGAATTCGGTCACGCGCTGCATGGGCTGTGCTCCAACGTGCGCTATCCATCGCAATCCGGCACGTCGGTCGCCCGCGACTACGTTGAATTCCCCTCGCAACTGTACGAACACTGGTTGATGACGCCGGAGATTTTGAACAAGTTTGCCGTCCACCACGAGACTGGCCAGCCCATGCCGCAGGAGTTGGTCGACAAGATCGAGAATGCGGCTACGTTCAACCAAGGCTTCGCCACAGTCGAATATCTGGCTAGTGCCCTGATCGATATGAAATTGCATTTGGCGGGCGATGTGGCCATTGACCCCGACGCGTTTGAACGCGAAACGCTGGAGGAGCTGGGCATGCCGAGCCAGCTTCCGATGCGCCACCGGACCCCGCAGTTCATGCACATCTTCTCCAGCGACAGCTATTCAGCCGGCTATTACAGCTACCTATGGTCCGACGCGCTGACCGCAGATGCGGCTAACGTCTTCGAGGAGGCGGGCAGCTATTACGATCCGGCGGTGGCCAAGAGCTTGTACGAGAACGTCATGTCAGTGGGCGATACGATCGATCCCGCCGACGGCTTTCGCGCGTTTCGCGGTCGCGACGTCGATACGTCCGCACTTCTCCGCAAGCGAGGCTTTCCGGTCGAGTAGGGTGGCCCAGGCTTGACTTGCTAAACCAGACTGCAATTCCCAGAGAGGTAGCTAGCATGACACTTCAACCGCTCATCCGACGGCCGTGGATACAGGCCTGGCTACGGCAGCATCTGCGGCAGTGTGCGCTGCGGTGTGCGCTACAGTGTGCTCTGCTGTTGGCTTGCGCCTCGCTGGCAGCGGCTCAGCTCAGTGAGGCCCGTGCCGCCGACTGGCCACTGGGCCGCGGCGACGTAGCGGGCACAGGTGCTACGACGCAAGGGCTGCCCGCAGACATGGAGCTCTTGTGGGAGTTCGCGCTCGAGGGGCTGGGCTTTGACGCCGGGCCGATCATTGCAGATGGCAAGGTGTTTGCCGCCGATCAGGATGGCCGCATCGTGGCTATTGACTTGGCTAAGGGCGAAGAACTCTGGCGAGTCGACCTGGATACGGGATTCATTGTCTCTCCGGCCTATCGCGACGGATGGTTGTTTGTAGGCGACTACGACGGCACGTTGCACGCGCTGGACGCTAACAGCGGCCAGGAGAAGTGGAGCTATGCGACCGAGATGGAGATCGACGGCAACCCAAATTTCTTCCAGGACAACGTGCTCTTTACTTCTCAGAACGGCAATCTGTACTGCGTCAAGTCCAGCGATGGAGCTTTGGTCTGGAAATACGAAACGGGAGATCAACTGCAGTGCGGACCGACGCTCGCGGGCAACAAGACGTTTCTGGGTGGCTGCGATTCCAATTTGCACGTCATCGATGTAGATAGCGGCCAGCGCGTGGGCGACCTACTGCCGATCGATTCACCCACCGGAAGCACTCCCAGCGATATGCATAGCCGACTTTTTGTACCGACCTACGCGGGCGAAATCTTCTGCTATCGACTCCCAGATTTTGAACTGCAGTGGCGCTTCAGCGATCCAAAGTTGGCCAGCGAGTTCAAAAACTCAGTCGCCGTAGCGGATGGTTTGGCGGTAGCCGCAAGTCGCAACAAGCGGGTATTTGCCATTGACGTGGAGACGGGCAAGGTGGTGTGGGAGCAGACGCTGCGCAAGCGCTGCGATTCGTCGCCAGTTATCGCCGGGCAGCAGGTCGTGGTGGCTGCCGCCGACGGCCGCATCTCTACTTTCGACCTAAAAACTGGCAAACCTGGCTGGATGTTCGAGGTCAAACCGGGCTTTCTGGGTGCGCCTGCGATCGCCGATGGTAGACTAGTAGTGGCCAATGACCGAGGCACGATCTTCTGTTTTGGCCAAAAATAGGTTAGATTGGCAGCTTCCGATACCAGCCGACCTTGCCACAAATCGATTTTACCTCAGTTGGATTTATCTATGTCAGTTGATGCAACCACGACGCAGGTCGGTAGTTACTTCATCTCCAACTACCCGCCTTTTTCTCAGTGGAAGCGCGAGAATTTACCGCAGATCGAACAAGCCCTAGCCAGTCCGCCGAGCGACGTGCCGCTGGGACTATATCTACACATC
>JBEBXX010000102.1:0-6936 GCA_040391435.1 Aureliella helgolandensis
CGCCGGCGCGATGGTGGGGAGCGTGGCTCTGCAGCTTGGCCGTCAATATAGTTTCGCGCTGTTGGCGGAGTCCTTGCTGCTGTTGGCGGCCCTGGCTGCACTGACTCAAGGTTCAACTTTCGGCCATTACCTAGCCTCGGCAGCCTGTGGCCTTCAGAACGGCATGGTCAGCACCTACAGCGGGGCGGTTGTGCGGACTACCCATGTGACCGGCATGTTTACTGATCTGGGGACCATGCTAGGAGCCAGCTTGCGGGGGCACCTGCTCAACACGCGTCGCGCGGTGCTATATCTGTTGCTCATCGCTGGTTTTGTGCTGGGCGGGAGTATCGCCGCGGTGCTCTTTGCCTATGTGGAAGTCTATGCCTTGCTCTTCCCGGCAGCGGGCGCGGCAGCTCTGGCAGCTATCTACTGGATATTTCGCTTGCGGATGGGAGCTTTCGCAAGGTAGCTCGGTGGGCTGAGCGCGCTCATGCTGCCACTGGTCGGCAGGGGAAGGTATAATAGTCCGGTCCGTATTGGCACTTAAGTCCACACCTGGTTGACTCATAAGTCGAGACCAGGGCGGGTACGCAAATGTCATTCAATGCTACTGTCCCATGCTACTGTCCCATTTTCAGTTCGAATTTTTAGGAGGCTGCCACGCTCGGCAGGCTGCGTTCATGCGACATCTACTTTCACCTTCATGGCTGCTACTGAGCATGCTGGTGTGCTCGACACTCACGAACTTCGCGCACGCGAGGGTCTGGTCAAGCGCCAACGGTGTTTATGAAATCGAGGCCGACGTCATTAGCTTTAACGACACCATCGTCGTGCTGCGGCGCACCACTGGTGAACTAGTAGCGGTTGAGCTGAAGGATCTGTCCGAGGCGGACCGAGAGTACGTGCGATCGAAGGAGGCCGTGGATGCAGAGCACAAGTCCGCCGAGCAAATGCAGACTTGGACCGGGCGGGAGGGGATGAAATTCCGCGGTCGAGTGAAGGCCTATGGCCGCAAGGAGGTGATCGTCAAACGCATGGCGCGCGCGGTGTATATCAACGACAAACCTTTCTCTAAACTCGACCCGCTCCATCAAAAACTCGTGTTGCACATTCTCTCCGATCAAGAGGGGATGACATTAGAGAATGCACAACAGCTCGATCACTGGTCTAGATCGCTCGGGCCCAACGGCAAGTCCTATGTGCTCGAGGGCGTGCTGTTGCAGCTTGAAAGCGGTGATGAAATCGGCGTACCCTTCGCGCTGTTCGCACCCGAGGAGATGGCCATCCTCGAGCCCGGTTGGGAGCTGTGGAAAGAGCAGCAAGCCAGCGATGCTAGCCGTGAGCAGGCCAGTTTCCTCGTCCGCTCGGCGGCGATGGCCTACCAGAATAATCGCCAAGCCCAGCAAGCTCAGCAGGAGATCGAAATGTTGAAGCTGGACATGCTGGCTGCCGCTACGGGGGCCATTGCGATTTGGCAGGTCGGGTTGGCTCCTGCGCCAGGCGTCTACGGCCGGCCGATCAGCGTCATGGGTCCCGCAGTGAACAGTGAGGTCGCCAGCAGCTTAGCTTTGCAGCGCTATCCCGGGGCTGTGTTGGTGGGAGTGCGCCGCGCCAGTCGCTAGAGCCGTGCCAGTCGCTAGAGCGCAGCGGCCAGGCTGACAATCGCATTCTGGATATGCAGGTCCACTTGTCGAGCTAGGGGAGCGGTGCTATGCTGCGGGTGTGCACATGCCTTTTACTTCACTAGGCCCTGGCCGCATTCAAAGCCCTTTCATCATGCGCCCTGAACCTTTCACCGTTGACCCTCCAACTCCTCCCGACCCAGCACTGCGGGCGGAGCACCACGCGCCTCCCTTTTCTATCGGAGGTGCCATCGACTTGGCCACGATCACCCGAGCGCACGTACTGGCCGTGCTGGAGCAGCACGCGGGTAATAAGGCTCGCGCCGCTCGCGCCTTGGGGATCAATCGCCGCTCGCTGTATCGCCTGCTGGAAAAATACGAAGATGCTCAGCCGGGATTGACGCCCTGCAGCTAATCATGTTGTCTCAGCCAGCCACGATCTGTCTAACCGCTTGGGAACTGACGGCAATATTCGTAGACGGCCATGGTGGTTGCAGTGACGACATTGTAGCTGGCAGGCTGTCCATAGACGGGAATTTCAATGACATCGTCCAGTCGGTCGAGCATCTCCTGCGTGAGGCCTTCGCGCTCCGAACCGATGACGAGTGCCGTCTTGCGCTTAAAGCGATAGTCGTACAGCGACTGCGAGTTGGTGGTTTGTTCTAGACCCACGCAGTGATAACCCTGGCTGCGCAGTTTTTCCAGTACTGGAGGCAGGCTGCGAGGAGAGCTAACTTTGACCACATCGGCCGCAGCGCGGGCAATCTCGCGATCGACTTTGCCACCGCCGCAGTGGATGATCTCGCCGATCGCCGCGCAGCCGGCCAGCCGCACCATCCGGCTCAAATTGACATTGCTGCGAAGCGGCGCGACGACCAACAGCAATTCCCGTGGCTGGGTTAAGGCGGTGGGAGGCTGTTGCCGAAGGTGAGTGAATTTTGACATGCGATGTGCTACACAGCGGAGCGAATTGTGTTGCGGTGGCCGCGTCTCGGAAGCCGTTGCCTGAGCAGCCGTTAACGCTGCAACTGATCATTGCAACTGATCATACAGCTCGGCCGCGGCTTGTGAATGTCCCGCGGCAGCTAGGCAGTCCGCTTTTAGACGCAGGACGTAGAGTCTTTCGGTGTCTGTCCGCTGCGCATCGGGATGCTCCGCGCGCTGCAGAAAACTGAGCGCCTCGTCCCACTTACCCACCGCGTGAGCCTGTCGCGCGGCTTCCATGTAGCACGCGCTGGCCTCACGAAAGCGCTCAGCCGCCCAGTAATGATTGCCAATCCGCGCCCACACAGGAGGTGTCTCGCAGGACAGTACGCGCGCCAAGCGGTAGTGTCGGCGGTGGAGTCGCTCTAGAGGAATGGAGTGCAATATCGCATTGCAGAAATTTTTGTGGGGAATTTCGATGTCGGAATCCTGAGCGTTGGGCGCGGCAGTGATCCACCCCTGGTCGACAAGCCAATTGAGAATTCGCTGCAGTTCATCAGGAAATATTCGCGATACCATTTGCAATTGATGAAAGCTCAGCGGATCACCCGCCACAGCCAAGTACTGTAGAATGTTCTCGGCAGTCTGAGAGAGCATGCTAAAGCGACGACTGGCCGGGCACGGCGGATCCTGTGAGAGCCAGTCTGTTGCTGCGGAATCCTGCGTGGTTGCATAGTGCACGTACACCCGAAACAGCTCCTTTAACAAAAAAGGATTGCCGCAGGAACGCTGCGCGATTTCATCTGCTACCGCTGGGGCCAATGGGACAGACGCATTTTTGCTCCAGTAATAAAGCAGATTTCGGCAGGTGGCTTGTGTCAGCGAGGCCAGTCCAATGTGCCGCGTGTGGCAGGCCTGCAGCTTATGTTTGCTGGAGACCTCGGCTTCTGGCTTGCCACTGCTCGACGGCTCTGGCCGTGGATCGACATTCGTCGAACTCGCCTGGGCGGGATCGCTTCCTAGAGCATGCTCGAACACAGCATCCAGACATCGCGTCTTGCTTTCATCGACCAGAATCAGCGCACCGTTAAAACCAGTGCTATGGTTAAGCAAACGTTTGAGGGTTGTTAAACTTTCCAGGTCAGCCCAGTGGGCATCGTCCACACAGATGATCAACCGTTGACGCTGGCTGAGGCACAGCAACCACTCTAGCAGCGCTTCTAAGCTAGCCTGTTGTGCAGTCGACGCACACACGCTGGGAACTAGGGAACTGCGCGGTACTTTTACTTTTCGGCTGGGCAACAACTGCTGGATTTGTGGGAACAGCACGCTGATTTCATCGCCGAGAGTCTCTAGAGCCCGCTCCCAACAGGTGCTGCTCAGGCGTGGCACAGCCATGGTCAGCTCCTGGACGATTGCGTTGAGCAAGCGCAGTGGAGTGTGGTCCTGGCGATAGCACCGCACACAGAGCAGCAGGCGATCGCGGGCGGGCAGCGTTTCGATCCAGCGATTCAGCAGAGTTGTTTTGCCGCTGCCGATCTCACCGTGCAGAATGACCAAGCTGGCTTGTGTGTCGCTGGCCAGCCAATCATCGCTGCCGAACTCGTCCAGCCCACCATCGCCGTGGCTTCGACTGCGCACAGAACTTTGGCTGGGTAGTCCAGTTGCGTTATTCATCGCATTTAGCTCGCGCTCGCGTCCCCAGCACAGTTGAGGTGGTTTGCCCACGGCGGTGCATTTCTGGTTTCCGCTCAGGCGCTCAAGCACCTCACTTCCCGATGGTCGCTGCGCAGGATCGGGGTGCAACAGATCGATACATAGATTGGCCAGGCCGACGGGGCACCCGCTGAGCAACTGTCGCACCTGCTCAATATTTAAGTGATAGGTTGTATCCTGAGCGCCGCTGTCCGATGTCTCGAGATGGATGGGCGGAAAGGTGTCGGTCAAGACTTCGAATATCATGACGCCAAAGCTGTACCAATCGCTGGCATAAGACGCCGATCCACCCTGGATTATCTCGGGGGCCATATACTGCAGAGTGCCCACCAAGCGGTTATTCTGTCCAGCTCGAATCGCCAACCCGAGGTCCAGCAGCACCGCGCGGCGGCCAGGGGTGATCATCATGTTGGAGCACTTCAAGTCGCAATGCACCACTTGGTTCTCGTGCAGGTATTCGACGGCCGATGCCAGTTGACCGAGCACGTCGCTGAGCTCCCTCCAGTGCGACTCCAAACGCTGAGTACCATGTCGGAACCAGTGTCGAATCATCTTGCCTTCGACCAGTTCCATGGAAAAGTAGCGAATCTCTCCTTCGCAAAACGCATCGTATAGTTTCACCAGATGCGGATGGCTTAGTTGAGACAGCCAGCGAAATTCTTCAATGAAGCGAAAGATGCTCCACGCGTCAACGCGGCGCATGACCTTGACCGCAACTTGTGCCGTGCTGCGCAGATCCATGGCAGCATGCACATAGCCCATCCCGCCGCGGCCTAACAGTCGCACCAGCAGGAAGCACCCGAGATTGAGCGGCAGCGGATCCAAGGTGATGGAAGCCGATAGCGAGGCTTCCTTGATCGTCGAATCGGAGCGGCCGACGGGACCAGCCGGTAGCGCCGCGGCGCGTCCCGCTGGGATTTTGTTCTCGGTTAACTCCAACAGCCGAATCAATTGCTCTCGCGATTGTTCGCACAGCGGCAGATACGACTCGGGATCCGGAGGACACGGGTCGTGTCGCAAGCGCAGCGCATACTCCAGCACGATCAAGCGAACTACCAATTCGTTGCGGCAGGCCAGCTCCGGGAAGCGGAGTAGAAATAACGGCACGCACGGCTTGACGCGTTGGTCGCAGTCATCGTCATCGTCATCGTCATCGTCGCCACTGGCGCAGTCGTCGGCCGCCACGCTCCCAGCTACCGCCGCGCCACTCGCGCTCGGCTCAGGATCGCCGTCGGCCATCTCACCACGCGTATCATTGTCGAGCCTGGACGAGTCGCGAGAGGTGGCATGGGCTGTCGGGTAGTCGGGGCCACCGCCGATGTTGCAACTGGGTGGTTGGAAGGCGAATTCGAGTTCGACGCTAAGCAATCGGGCGAGCAGCTCAAGTCGCTGATCGGGCTCCACTTGCTCTACGTAATAAGCGTAACTATCCGGCTTGAAGCTTCGCCAATTTTGCCGAAAGGCCTGTTCCAATTCTAGTATTCGGCGATGCAACATTGTCAGCCTCCGATTAATTTACCGCGTGCAGCTAACGCGGCTGAACCCGGAGCAATTGGTGCCGAGAGTCCCAGTCGAGCCGCAGGATGGTGGCGGCTTGTGAGCCGTGTTCGACGATCCACTTGGCCAGCGGTGCAACCACGTCGGTTTCAATGGTCCGTTGCAACGGGCGTGCCCCCAAATGCTTTTGAAAACCCGTCCGCGCCAGGTGCTCAACCAATTGAGGTGTCCATTCTATGCCACGACCGTAACGTTCTAAGCCCTCGCGCCGCCGTAGGTCTTCAAGCTCCTTGATTGTAATCTGGTGGATGACGTCGGGGCTGAGTGGCGAAAACGGAATCACGCTATCGAGTCGATTGAAGAACTCCGGGCGAAACGCTCGGCGCACTTCGCTCACATAGTCAATGTGTGCCTCCTCGCTAAAACCCAGCGATGTGCTGCTGCGAGCCCCTACATTGCTGGTCATTATGATGACTGAATTGCGAAACGAGGTGACGCGTCCCAAGCGGTCGGTCAACCTCCCTTCGTCCAGCATACTCAGCATTATATCAAAAACTTCGGTGGATGCTTTTTCTATTTCGTCCAGCAGCAACACGCTCAGCGGTCGCGCACGAATTTGTTGGATCCAGGCAGCCGAATTGCCGGTGGCATCGTTGAGCAGGCGATAGCCGGCCGAACCGCTCGCATATTCGCTCATGTCCAGGCGAACCATCGGACTTTTATCTCCAGCGGCACCGAACAAGTATTTGGCAAGCGACTGGGCCAACTGCGTCTTGCCAACTCCCGTCGGGCCACAAAACAGCAGACAGCCAAACGGCCGACGCGGGTCCTGCACGGCAGATTTGATCCGAGTTACTACGCTGGCCACGCGCTGGCATGCGCTCGGCTGCCCAATCACAGCGCCTGACAAGTCAGCTACGATCTGCTCTTTGGAGAGCGTCCGAGCGTCGTCTAAAAGTTTTAGCGATAAGCCGGTGCGACGGCTGAAGCGTTCCAAAATCCACGCCTCCGTCCAGTGCTTGGGATGATCCGGATTGCGTTTGCGTCCGGTTAACTCCAGCACGAACCGCATGGACGGCCCGGGGGCTGCGCTATGCCGTTGGAACTGCCGGCACAGTCGCGAGACACAGGCCGGCACGCCCGGCGCGAATTTGACATCGGCCGACTGCAACTGTTGGGTCAGTGTCATGCGCAG
>JBEBXX010000103.1:0-6921 GCA_040391435.1 Aureliella helgolandensis
CAAAGTTACCAGTCGACCAAGATACTGACACACGATGGCCAGGTCTACAACGGGCTGATCACACAGCACTTGAATCCTACTGAGTTCGTGATGCAGCTGTCCGCCGATAAGTCGGTCGTACTCAGCACCGAAGACGTAGATCAGCAACAAATTAGCGAGGTTTCGATCATGCCCAGCGGCTTGGCCGACCTGCTAACCCTAGACGAACTGTCCGATCTGATGGCGATTCTGGAATCGGCCAAGTAAGCCCACCGCTTCACCTGGGATTGTCACCCGGCAACCGTACGCCGTCCCTGTTTGCACTAGTGCAACTCCTATAGCTCTGCAAACAGCCACACAGACCAGCCACACAGACCAGCCACACAGACCAGCCACACAGCTCAGCCACACAGCTCAGCCACACAGATCAGCCACACAGATCAACGACAAAAGCACAATGAAGATTTACACCAAGACGGGCGATAGCGGAACGACGGGACTGTTCGCCGGTCCACGCGTCGACAAGGATCATCCGCGTATCGAAGCCTACGGCAGCGTCGATGAGCTGAGCGCGGTGTTGGGCTTGGCAATTGCCCACCTGGCAGTTGAGCTACAGGCGGGGGCAGACAAGGTGCCAGCCGATCCGAGCTTGGGCGAGCTGAGTCAGTTTTTATGCACGGTGCAAAGCGACCTGTTTTCGATCGGGGCAGAGCTAGCTACTCCAGAGCCGGCCAAACACGGTATGTGTTTGATCACACCGCAGCGGATCGAAGCGCTCGAGCAGAGCATTGATCGGCTCGATGCGCAGCTTCCAGCATTAGTGAATTTTATATTGCCGGGCGGTAGTCCGGCCGCTGCGACAATTCAGCTCGGACGAACTGTGTGTCGCCGCGCAGAGCGGGCGGTGGTGGGGCTGGCCCGCATGGCTGACGTACACGACTGCCAGTTGAGCGTAGTTTATTTGAATCGTTTAAGCGATCTGTTGTTTGTGCTCGCACGCTATATCAACTGCGTGGCGGGCATTAGCGAGACGGTATGGCGTAAGCCGAGCACTTAGGAGCTCTGCCCAGATCTGCGCGCGCGTCGCTGCGCTGTGCACTGGGTCTGTCTATTGCACAGCCGCTTCCTGGCTGGCGGGGAACAGAGTAAACTTACTATCCTTAACAGCTTGCGCGCTGACAACCCAGGGAGATTGACTGATGAAAAAAATCGAAGCCATTGTGCGGCACTTTAAGTTGGAAGATGTAAAGAATGCTCTGACCGAGCAGGGCATCCATGGCATGACCGTTAGCGAAGTGCGCGGCTTCGGACGTCAGAAGGGGCATACCGAGATCTATCGTGGGTCTGAATACGCGGTGGACTTTGTGCCCAAAGTAAAGATCGAAGTGGCCTGCAGCGATGCGGATGTGCAGACGGTCATCGATACAATTTTGCAGAATGCTCAAACCGGCCAGATTGGCGATGGCAAGGTCTTTGTGTTTGATTTGCATACTGCCATCCGTATTCGCACGGGCGAAACGGGTGAGGAAGCTCTGTAGGTCCACGTGGGGCAATCCATGCCGTTGTCAGGTGGCTTGCCGCCAGCCGTGCTGCGCGCCCGCGACCGCCTTAAGCAGGAGCGAGTCAATCTGCGCGCGTTGCACGACAGTGGTTTGTCGAGCCTGCAGGTGTGCGGGAATCTAACCGATCTATTTGATGCGATCATTCTGGATCTACTGGAAGCGGCTGTGCAGCACATTGGCCTGGATGCCTTGAGCAACCAGTTCGTGCTGGTCGCCCATGGTGGATACGGTCGTCGCGATGTGGCTCCCTACTCCGACGTCGATCTGATGCTGCTGCACTCGGCGGAGCATAGCGTCGCAGCGGCAGCCATCGCACAGTTGCTCAGCCAGTGGATCGTCGACGCCGGCTGCCAACTAGGTTTTTCGCTGCGAACTCCGGCACAAGCTCTGAAGTTGGCCTGGGGCGATCCTGTCAGCTTTACTTCACTGGCGGAAAGTCGTCTGCTCAGCGGGAGCGTCACGCTGTTCTCGAGCTACATGCAGAGCTTGCGTCAAGGCGCTTGGCGGCGCAGAAAAAAACTGATTCGTGCCGTCGAACAAGCCCGCTTGGCAGAGCGTCGCAAGTACGGTGAAACCGTGTTCCTACTCGAACCCAACATCAAGCGTTCACGCGGTGGGCTGCGAGACATTCAGTTGATCCGCTGGATCGGCTTCGCCCAGTATGGTGAAACCGACCTAGCCCGTTTGCAAAAACTTGGCCATTTGGCCAACGAGGACTATCAGGTTCTCGACCGCGGTTTGCCGTATCTGTTGCGGCTGCGCAATCAGATGCACTTTGACGCCGGCAAGCTTCAGGATCAACTCGACCGTGGGCTACAGATGCGGCTAGCTAAATGGAGCGGCTTTCGAGGGAGCGAAGGCGTGCTGCCGGTCGAACAATTTATGCGCGAATACTTTGAGCACACCAGCGAGATTCGCTACTGCTGTGCGCACTTTGCGGAGACGGCTAAGTGGCACTCACCAGTTGCCACGTCCATCGAGCATAGCCTGGGGCTGCCGGTGCAGCGCGACTATCGGGTCGGCTGGCGGCACGTGTGGGCCACGCAGACCGGGCTGGAACGCCTGCGCCGCGATCCAGCAGCGGTGCTCGAATTGATGTCGGTTTCTAGCCGATACGAGAAGCCGATTGAGCACCAGACGTGGCGTGAAATTCGCGCGGCCATGCTCAAGCGAAAAATCACTGAAATCGATCGCGTTACTGGCCAGCGTTTTTTAGAGTTGATGTCCAGCAGCGGGAACTTGGCTGACCAGCTCAAACGTCTGCACGAGCTGCGTGTGCTCGAGCAGATCATTCCCGAAATGACCCACGCCCGCTGTTTGCTGCAGTTCAATCAGTATCACAAGTACACCGTCGATGCGCATTCGATTCGCGCCGTGCAGTGCGTGACTGAGCTGGAGAGCGATACGGGGTTGCTGGGGATCATCTACCGCGGGCTGAAGAGCAAGACCATTTTGCACTTGGCCCTGTTGATCCATGACTTGGGCAAAGGTCATGTGGAGGACCACAGCGAGGTGGGGCGGCGAATCGCAGAGAGCACTGCCGAGCGCCTGCGGCTGAGTGCACAGGATAAAGAGACGCTGATGTTCTTAGTGCATCAGCATTTGTTGTTGGCCAATACGGCTTTTCGCTTTGACCTGAGCAATCGCGAAGCGGCCGTCAAGTTCGCGGCCGTGGTCGGTTCGAGCGAACGTCTGCAGTTGTTGCTGCTGCTGACCTATGCGGATTTGGCTAGCGTCGGTCCCGAGGTCGTCAATCAGTGGAAAGTCGATCTGTTGCTGCAGCTCTACCATCAAACCGATGCGAACTTTCGCGACGACAAACCCGGCGATGGATTTCGCAACGAGATCGCCAGTCGGCGCGAGCTGATTGTGCAAGCTGTGCCCACTAGGGATCCCCAAGAATTGCAGTGGTGGCGCAGTCAAATCGAGGCGTTGCCGATTGGCTATTTGATGCGCACCGGTCCGCATGTCGCCGTGGCAGAGATCGCCAAGCTGCGGCAACTGGACTCCGCGCACTCGTTGGCCTGGGGCAAATATGTTGAAGCCCAGCAAGCCGTGGAGTACACCATCGCGACGCGCCAGACCGGCCAACCGATCGGCACGTTCCATCGCATTACAGGTGCGTTGTCGAGCATGGGACTGCAGATCAATGCAGCCGACATCCACACTCAACCGGGCGACATCGCCTGGGATCGCTTCATCGTCGAAGACCGCGAGTTTGACGGGCCTCCGCCCCAAGCCCGCATCGACGCGGTCTGTCGCAAGATCAATCAAGCCCTCGCACCCGACAATACCGCACCACCTAACTTCCCCCAGAAATGGTTCGTCGGTAAAAATCGCAATGCCCAAAACCTGGAGATCCAACCCACTCAGGTTCGCTTCGACAACAGCACCTCGGAGTATCACACTATCATTACCTTGTTCGCCTACGATCGCATGGGATTGCTTTACGCGGTCTCGAAAGTTTTGTTTGATATGCAGTTGATTCTGCATTTCGCCAAAATTAGCACGCATCTCGACCAAGTTGTCGACGTGTTTTACGTAACCGATATGACCGGTAAGAAAATCGAAGAAGGGACGCGGCTGTACATGATTCGGCAAAGATTGCTGCAGGCCACGCGCATCAGCTCCACCTGACCGATACGGTCCGTACAACAGGTGTGGGCAGCCAAGTTTGCGAGACACCATCGACCGGTGTCCTCGGCTTGGATGACACAGCGCTGCATCCATTCCCGCTGTTTTGCGAAGCTTCTCTCCGCGTTATTGCTAGCTAACGACGATGTTAGCTGGCAGAGCACCAACGATGCCCGCTGCGACACCGGCCTCGCAGGCTACATGGTTTGATTGAACCATAATCTGGGATCCGTTCGTGGTGCCCTTTTGTTGCGATCATCGCCATGGATTGGCACTTACACATATTCGCGCTTGGGGTACCTCCGCTATGAAGATCTTAACGCTACTGACCGCAGCGGCGCTATCCTGCTGCACCTTTTCTACCACGCTTGCACAGGTTCAAATTTTGCGGGCGGCTGGCCCGTCGCCCGCGCCACGCTTAGTCTCTGACCAGACCCAGCGGGAGGATTTGACTTCTGCGGTTGGCGCTCCGCAGCGGGCGCTGTCAGGGGAGGGGACTGAGCAGATTGCCAATCCGTTTGACTACTTCGCCGAGCAGGAGTCGCCGCAGACTACTCAGGCAGCGCCCACAGAAGCTGCAACTCGCTCACTGCCTGAACAGCCGGGGCTGATCGAAGACGCGGCAAGCGACCCGGTTGCAGCTCAGCCGCCGGCATCTGATTCACTACCTGCGACGCTGCCCGTCGGACGGCACCATCATCAGCGTTCCATCGTAGACACCATCGTAGATCAAGCGGCATTGGGCAATGTTCCCCAGTTGATGTATGCTCCGCTGTATGCAGCCGGCGCTCCACAAACTCCCAATCCTGTGGCTGACTGGTTGCTGCGAGAAGAGTGCGTGGCCGGCTTATGGGGCGGCTACGATCGGCAGCGGGCTGCCGAGTGCGCTCATATGTGGGCGCATTTGTCGAGTCACTGCGGCCACCACGCTACTTGTGGCCACCACGCAGGAGCCTGCAACGCGTGTAACTCGCCGCGCGTTCGCAATCGATACCTGGAGGCCCCCATTGCCGACGTGGGCAACTGTGCGGCTTGCAACGGTTTCTAAAGAACTCGCTTAAAGTGGACGCGCATGCTGTGCCGAAGATAGCAGTACCATGGATTGGGAGCGGTGCGAAGCATGCCTTCGTTCCCGCAATATGATGGTCAAGGTGTGACGATGGAGCGGCATACCCTGACCATTTTTTTTTCGCAGTATTCTTTCTGTACAGCGTTTTTTCTGACAGCACAGTGTTTCCGTTAGTACAGCGTTTCCGTCCGTGAAGCGAGTCTTTGCGAGCGGCCTAGTTGACTCGGCAGATGAAGCACTTCAAGTACTCGGTCTCGGGGCAATTGGCATCGATCGGATGATCGAAGTCGGCACCAAACGACTCGACAATCTGGATAGCCCGTCCGGTGCGCCGCGCTACCGATGCCAGCATGCCGGCGAAGTCGCTTCGCTCGACTCGCCCCGAGCAGCTACAGGTAACCAGAATTCCACCCGGTTGCAGAACGTTAACTGCCGACAGATTTAGGCGGTAGTAGGCTCGCAGAGCCGCAGTCACTTGCGCGCGGTTGCTGGCCATCCGCGGCGGATCGAGCACCACGGTTTGGAATTTGTGTTTCTCTGCCGAGAGATGGTCCAAGTAATCAAAAACATCGGCTTGTACGAAGTCTATGTTTTGCAAGCCATTGTTCCGCGCGTTTTCGTCGGCTTGCTCCAGGGCGCGCACGCTGGAGTCGACGGCCGTGATCTCAGTGGCTTTGCCCCACCGCGCTGCGGCGAGAGAAAAACCGCCCAGGTAGCAGCACGCGTCGAGCATGGGACCAGCACTAGTCCACTGCGCGGCTCGCAAGCGATTAGCGCGTTGGTCGAGATAATAGCCTGTCTTTTGGCCTCCTAGCAGATCGATGCTGTACCGCACTTCGTGCTCCGCAATCTCCACCAGCCCCGTCGGTGGCTCGCCCCACACCACTTCGTCTCGCGGCTCCATGCCTTCGCTGGCGGATGTCCGCTGGTCCATCCGCAACAGGATACCTTTGGGCTGGATGTGCTCGGCCAACCACTGGGTGATGGGCTCCAGCCAGTTGAGCATGGCTTGCGACGTGATCTGGACAACGAGATAGTCGCCATACTGGTCGACCACTAGTCCGCTCAGCCCGTCTCCCTCGCTATTAACTAACCGCACGGCGGAAAGCTGCCCATCGACATCGGCCCGCATGCGTCGCAGAGCCACGGCTCGGGCCAATTGCGACTGGCACCACGCGGCGTCCAGCTCCATCGCCGCGTCCCATTGATACAACCTTACTCGAATGCGGCTGTGCGGATTGTACACGCCACGGCCGATCCAGCGGCCGTCGGGAAACAGCAATTCGATAGTCTCACCAGCAGCCAGTGGCGCCGACGGCTCGATCACCGAACGGTCCATGACCCACGGATGGTAGCCTTTGAAGTTGCGAGCTTTCTTGACATTGAGAAACAATTGGGGATAACGCACAGGACCATCCAAGCAAAAAAGCCAAGCAGAGTGAAAACCTAGCTTGGCAGTCTAATTGCTCCACGCAGATTGCCTAGGGCTACTTATGGTTTGGCCCACCGGAGCTGTGCCGCTCGATACCCTGGCGTTACTTAGCCGCCGTTGGATCCCTGCTTGACCCCCTCGTTCTGAACATCAATGCACTCGGAGCGAGGGGGCTGGTGACTGATGGCAGGATTAGTTGGTAGCAGGATTAGTTGGTAGCAGGAGTGGCTCAGTGGTTGCGAGAA
>JBEBXX010000104.1:0-6902 GCA_040391435.1 Aureliella helgolandensis
CGTAAAGAAAATTGGTAAACAAATGGCGGCCACCGCCACCATCACCGGTATATCAAATTCTATGGCCTCTGCTGAAATGGGAATACCGGTCGGGCTGATGATGCCGGTTACCCCGAGCACGCACAGGATGTTGAACAGATTGCTGCCGACCACGTTGCCGACGGCTATGTCTCGTTGGCCACGCAGACTAGCGATCACGGATGTGACAATCTCCGGTAGCGAAGTTCCCACGGCGACGATAGTTAGACCGATGATCAGCTCGCTGATATGCCACATATTTGCAATCGTGACCGCGCCGCTAACCAGCCAGCTAGAACCAAAGCCGAGCGCCACTAAGCCGGCAGCGATCAGCCCTAGCTGGCCCAAGCGAGAGCTACTCCAATGATTTGGCGGGGGTATTTCTTCAGCGAACTCGATCAGCGCTGCAGTTGTATCCTGACGACTTTTGCGTACAGCAAAGAAAACGTACAGCACCAGCGCGAAAAACAGTACAGCTCCTTCGCTCTGCGAGATGCGCAGGTCCCAGGAAAATGCCCATACAGCGAGCGATGCGCAGATCATGCACGGCACATCCCAGCGAATCAACTGCCCCGAAACTACGAGCGGAGTGACCAGTGCCGAGATGCCGAGGATCAACAGCACATTGCAAATATTGCTGCCCACTACGTTACCCACGGCTACGTCCGGGGCACCATTAATGGTCGCTTGCAGACTAACGCCCAGCTCCGGTGCGCTGGTCCCGAAAGCGACGACGGTCAGGCCAATCACCAGCGGCGAAATGCGCAATGAGAGCGCCAGCAGCGATGCGCCTCGAACCAGAATTTCGCCTCCGAAGACGAGCGCGATTAAGCCGGCAATGATCGACGTGACAGGCCACAACAGTTCAGGCATTGTGTCTTTGAGTGTTAGAACAAGTAACGTTGAAGCAGAATCACAGCCGAACCACTCAAATAGCCCGCTAGCGCCCATGGAGCAATGCGCCGCAGATACCATAGGAAATCGATATGCTCCAGCCCCATGGCGGCCACACCGGCTGCTGAGCCGATGATTAGGCAACTGCCGCCCGTGCCTGCGCAGTAGGCCAGGAGCATCCAAAATTCGTCATTTTGCGGCACATCGTACATTTCGATTCCCGCAGCTACGAGCGGCACGTTGTCGACCACCGCAGAGATTAAGCCGATTGCTAGGGCGACGATTTCACGGTTGGGGAGGATCCGGTCCAGCGCCTCGGCAGCTTGCGCAAGCGTTCCCATGGCTCCCAGGGCTCCCACGGCTAGCAGAATCCCCAAGAAGAATAGGATACTCGACATGTCCACTCTTCGCAGCGCGGCTAGTACGCCGGTGCTCGAGCGGGTCGCTTCGTCCATCGTGTGTCCAACAAACTCGGAGATGATCCATAGCATACCCAGGCTAAAAATCATGCCCATATAAGGCGGCAAGTGCGTGATGGTTTTGAAAACCGGCACGCTCACCAAACCCACCAGCCCTACTGAGAGCATCAGCCACTGGTGCCATGGCTGTATGTTTTTATCTAGGTGGTTGGAAGGCTGAGGTATCTCGCCCAGTTCGCCCTTCATTCGAGATGCCATACCGATCATGGGAACTAGCAAGCACACGAAGCTGCCGGCAAATAGCGAAACCATGACTTCGACGGTACCAATCTTATGCTTGATCCACAACATAGTCGTGGTAACGTCACCGATTACGGTCCACGCGCCACCGGCGTTAGCCGCAATGACCACCAAGCCCACGAACATCAAACGATCTTCCTTGCTACCGACTAGTTTCCGCAGCAGCGAGACCATCACGATCGTCGTCGTGAGATTGTCGAGCACGGCGGACATGAAGAAAGTTAGCAGGCCGACGATACACAGCAGCGTGCTTTTTTTTCTAGCTCGAATGCGTTTAGTAATTAGTGCGAAGCCTTCGTGAGCGTCGACTAACTCGACAATCGTCATGGCTCCCATCAGAAAGAATAAGATACTGGCGATTTCACCCGTCAGATGTAGGTGCTGGGCTTCGATAGCGAAGTGCAGGGGTATGTTGCTAACCTGCTCGAGCGCCGCTTCCTCTTCGAACCAGTGCGGAATGCGGCCGCTAGGGAGTAGCAGCTGCAAGTTGAGCACATAGAGCGCCCAACAGATAGCACCGGTGACCAGGGCCGACGCGGCCTTGTTGATGTTCACCTTGTGCTCTAGGGCGATCATGAGATAGCCCAGCGTGAAGACCGCAAGAATTACTGTTAACATACCCTTATCGCTCCCCTAATCGGCGTCGCACCGCGCTGGACAACAGCGTCCAGTTTGTCGACAATCGCCAAATGATAAGCGGATTTGTTATTTTGCGTGAGCTACCCTCACACAGAAAATTGTAGACCGCGGCGGTTTGACGGGCTGTCGAGCTCATTGGCCTGCCTGTGAGTCGCATGAGGGGCGAGCCAGGGCTGTCGATAGATCCCTTGTCTCGCGATTAAGGGAACTGAGTTTTACATCGCCAGCTTGCGTGGGGGTTTGGGGTTCTCAGGGGCGCACTTAATCCTCTTCGTAGTCCTCGTATTCTTCATCAGCAAATGCTTCATCGGAATCGTCAGCGTCAGCGTCAGCGTCTGCAACTTGCCCGTAGCCCCGCTCAGGCCGACCGATTCGCGTTTGCTCCGCAGCCTCGAGGTCGTCCTGATCATCTTGGTCATGTTCGTCATCTTCGTCTGGTTGGATCGTTACGACTCGGCGGACCGCTGGCTTTGCATCGGCGGGTGCAGCTTGCACGGCACGTCGCGGTGCAGAGCTGCCTTCCGACGAAGTAGAGAGCATCGCAGCGGCTTCCTCCTCGGCTTCCAGCGGCTGGATTTTGTTGCTGCGCGCGGGTGCGGCTGGCGATGCTGACGTTGCCTCTGCATCACCGTCGCGCATGGCTTCCCACTCTGCGATGGAAAGAGTCACTTCGCGAGCTTGAGAACCGTTATACTGGCCGACGATGCCATCCTCAGCCATGAAATCGATCAGCCGCGTGGCGCGGCCATAGCCGATGCCCAGTCCGCGTTGCAGCAGAGAGCTGCTGCCGCGACCTTCGCGAACAACCAAGTCCACTGCGGTTTCATAAAGTTCATCGCGCTTCTTGAATGTGCCAGGCGTGGGCTCGCCCTCGTCTTCGCCCTCTTCCTTGATCTTAAGATTGACCAACTCGTGCACGAAGTTCTGTTCGCCCGTGCTGCAGTGGTCGACCAGCGCATTGATTTCTTCGTCGCTCAGGTACGTTCCCTGGCCCCGCAGCAGCATGCTCGTGCCGTTGCCCATAAACAGCATGTCCCCGTTGCCGAGTAATTTGTCGGCTCCCATCTCGTCGAGCACAACGCGGCTGTCGGTGCGGCTGGCCACTTGGAACGAGATCCGCGCCGGCAGGTTGCTCTTGATCAATCCCGTAATGACATCCACCGTCGGCTTCTGCGTGGCTAGGATCAAGTGGATTCCAACCGCGCGACTCTTCTGCGCCAGGCGAATAATGTGTTGCTCGACCTCTTTGCCTGCGGTCATCATCAGGTCGGCCATCTCGTCGGCGATGATCACGATGAAGGGCAGGTGGTCGGGAATCGCGTCGGCCTCCTCATTCGACTCGGGTTTGAGCCGATCGAGCAGCTCTTCGCGTCCAAGCTCGTTATAGCTGGTCAAGTGGCGCACGCCAGCTCGAGCCAACAGAGCGTATCGCTCCTCCATCTTATCGACTGCCCAGGCCAGAATCGCTTCTGCTTTGCGCATGTCCGTAACCACTGGGTGCATCAAATGCGGCAAACGTCCGTAGCCACTAAGTTCGACCATCTTGGGGTCGATCATCAACATGCGCACTTCATCAGGCCGCTTGGTCATTAGTATCGAGGCGATCAGCGCATTTAAGCACACCGACTTACCAGTGCCTGTACGACCGGCAATCAGCAGGTGGGGCAGGGTGGCAAGGTCCGCAATAAGTGCGTTGCCAGACACATCCTTACCGAGGAACATCGGGATCTTAGCCTTCTTCCCCTTAGGTCCCTGCTCCTCGATAACCTCTCTCAAACGGACGACCTGCCGCGTCTCGTTGGGAACCTCTATACCAACCGTGTTCTTGCCCGGGATCGGGGCCACGATGCGAACGCTAGGCACGCGCAGGGCGATCGCCAGATCCTCCGACAAACTGGTGATCTTGGACAGACGCAGGCCGGCCTCAAGCTCGATCTCGTACTGCGCAATGACCGGACCGGTTTCAATCTCAACGACCTTGACGTTGAAGTTGAAGTCTTTGAACGTCTTTTCCAGAATTTTTGCTTTGCGACGCACCTCGATCGTCTGCGATTCAAAATCGATGTCGTCGCTCTCCAGCAGCAGGTCGAGCCCGGGCAGGACGTATTCCTCGGCACCTGGTGGGAGTTTGGTATCGTCCAGATGGGCCAGGGCTTCGCGATTGCGCTTCGCCTCGTCCTCTTTCTTCTTTTTCGGTGCCCGCACGCGCGGTTCCTCAGGTTCGGCCGCCATGTGTGGCTCGTCTGCGCGGAGCTGAACTGGCTCGCCATCCATTTCAATTTCGCGGCGATCTACCTGCGGTAGCTCGTCCGAGTCGTCGGCGTCCATTTCCGCCGAGAACTCGTCGTCGTCGTATTCTTCATCTGCGAGCGGAACGGTTCGCACGGGTTCCTTGGGTTGACTGATCTCTTCGTCGCTGGACTTAACGGCCGCAGCCAGCGTTTGATCGGTGTGGCCCAGTAAGCCACCGGCCAGGGCTTGTGCAGTCCCTAGCAAGCCACGTCGAGCAGCAGTCGGGGGTGTTTCGAAATGGCTTGTGCGGCCGTCGAGCTGGACACCACGAATTCGAATCGGCGGGTGCGTCTCTTCGGCTTCACTTGGCAGCACCAGTCCCTGATCCACGTCGCTAGTCCGACGCCGATGGTGGAACATGCCTGCGGGATTTGGAATGGCCACGCGGTGCTTGGTGGCCGCCGCCGCTGTAGCAGCCACCGAAGCGCTGCCCGCCAACATGCTGGCAATTGCGCGGACCACCACGTAGTCAGTGCTCAGCAGCAGCCCAGCTACGAACACCGTGAAGGTCAAGATTAGACTACCGACAGTTGCAAAGTGCGCATTGAGCCAGTTGGACGTGGTTGCTCCCAAGTAGCCACCCGCGCCAACCACGGGTGCTAGCGGCGTATACCAGTCCAGTAGGGCGACCCAGGTAGTCACGGCTAGGATGACCAGCACCCACCCCGCCTGGCGCGAGACACGCACATAGTTGCTCTGTACGCGAAACATCCACACGGCTAGCACCGATAGCCCGATAGCGATCAGGATCGAGCCGATTCCCAGGCTCTGGATCATAATCTGGGCTGTTGCGGCACCGAACCAACCGCACCAGTTGGTGGGCTGCTCGTTGGTGGGATAGACCTGCGGATCGATGGAGATGAAATGCCGCAACGGGCTCGGCAGCGGGGCAACGGCGTCGGCTGGGTCGTAGCTCAACAAGCTCAGCCACAGAAATACGCACAGCGCCGTCAGCAGCAACGCCTCGATATCAAATTCAATTCGCCGCGAGTCACTCATAGTCTATTTTGTGGAATCCTTTGGTCATACTGGAAGTCCACAGCGCGTCGGACTTGCGCTAGCTCCTCTACGATTCGTAGCGGAGGTCAACAGGACCTGCGCCGTCTCCGCCCGGATCAGTCACACATTTAGCGATGCGATGTACGTTGTCTAGTTTATCGGCACGCTGCTTGGCGGGGCTCACTGTTTGTCGATGGTCCAGATTTCCCAAGCCAATCCGTATAACGCTAAGCCAGGCCAGCCGCTCTGCGCTGGCGATCGCGGAGCGCGGCTGCAATGCCAGACTCACTAGCCGCTACAATCGATATAGCCTGCAGGAGAATGACGTCGGCTCCCGCGCGGTCTGCTTCGCGCAAGAATTCGTAGAAGCCCTGCGCATATTCGGCCAAGCTAGCGAACTGCCGGCAGAGCCGCATGCCCGGAGGGGCGGCCGCACACCCGGCGTAGGCGTATTTCAGACTGGATAACGCGTGAGTAGCTTTGGCTGCGCTGAGACTGTCAGAAGAGCATCGACTCGCAGGCGACTCGTCTAGCTGCCATGCCGGATGCGTGTCCATGCGTTGTGCGGTGTCGATCAATTGCACGCGAGCACGCGGCCGATAATGAGGGTGCCGCAGCCCAGGTGAGCTGAGCGGCGTGCACGTGTGAGCCTGCGCCGCTGCTTCCGTTCGGAGCATCGACTGCTCATCCCAGACGCGTGCGTTGGGAAAATGAATCCGCAGCTCCGCCAGCCCGATACTGCCGGGGCGGAGCACCACCGGTTCGCCCCCCGTGCAATCGATGACGGTCGATTCCAGCCCCACGTGCTGCACGTCCGCACATAGAATCGCATCAATGCGTCCGTCGAGATCCTCTAATACGCTCTGCCATGACGTAGCACTTGGGCGACCGGAGAGGTTGGCGGACGGGGCGGCGATTGGCAATTGAGCAGCGCGCAACAATTCACGCGCAAGCGGAGCCGATGGAATTCGTAGAGCTACGGTGTTCAGCCCAGCAGTTACGCCATCGCAAATCGAAGCCGCTTTTTCGACCACTACGCTCACGGGCCCAGGTGAGAACAGCTCTAGTATCTGCTCAGCTAGGCGTGGTAGCTTGGCCGTCGCCAGCGGCCAGTCCGACGCGTCGCCCAAGTGGACGATCAGAGGATTGTCCGAGGGCCGGCCCTTGGCAGCGAACAGGCGTTCGATTGCCCGCGGATTGGATGCGTCTGCGCCTAGACCAAACACCGTTTCCGTTGGGAAAGCAACTAGCTTGCCGCGTTCTAAGAATTCGGCAGCTTCGCTTGCGTCGGTGAGCAGTTGTGTTTTGAGCAGGCTACTCGACATACAGAAATTCATTTGA
>JBEBXX010000105.1:0-6894 GCA_040391435.1 Aureliella helgolandensis
TTAAATCGGCCCGGCCACCGTAGAGGCCCAGCGGCAAGCCGCCACCTACGATCTTGCCCATCGTAGTCAAATCAGCCTGGATGCCGTAGCGCTCTTGAGCCCCTCCCAGGGCTACGCGAAATCCGGTCATGACTTCGTCGATGATCAGCACGGTGCCGTGACTGGTGCACAGCTCGCGGGCAGCCTGCAAGAACTCGGGACGCGGTGGAACGCACCCCATGTTGCCAACGACCGGTTCCAAAATGATGGCCGCTAGTTGGTTGCCCAGCTCGTCGAAGGCTCGTCGCAGAGCGGCCACATCATTGTATTCCAGCACGACAGTATCGCGACTGGTTCCAATGGTCACTCCAGGTGAATCCGGTACTCCTAGGCTGGCCGCCGCGCTGCCGGCGCTGACTAGCAGGCTATCGACATGGCCATGGTAGTTGCCGGCGAATTTGATGATCTTATCGCGGCCCGTTGCTCCCCGAGCCAGTCGAATGGCACTCATCGTAGCTTCCGTGCCACTGTTGACTAAACGCAGCCGCGCGATACTCGGCACACACTTCATAACCAGCTCGGCCAACTCCGATTCGGCCTCGGTCGGCGCACCGAAACTGGTTCCGCGCTCGGCAGCCTTGACGATCGCTTCGACGACGGTCGGATGCGCATGGCCCAAGATCATCGGCCCCCACGAGCCGATATAATCGATCAGGCGATTGCCGTCGATGTCGTGCAAGTAGGGACCTTGGGCGCGATCGATAAAGAGCGGTTTGCCACCGACGGCACCGAACGCGCGGGCTGGACTGTTCACGCCGCCGGGCATTAGTTGACTCGCTCGGTCGAAAGCAGCGATGGAACGCTGTTGCTGAAACTGGCTGGGAATCGAGGCAGTCACGCGTAGTCTCCTTGGCCGGGAGCGAAAGCTTGACACAACGTGGTGATGACGAGCTCAATGCGCCTAGGCCTGGTAATGATGTTTTGTTATCGGCGTAATGTTGTTTTGGTATCGGCTCTACATTGAGCAGCGCCAATTTGCCACGATTGTCTGAGAAATACAAGCCCCACGCAGTCGGCTGCGAAGCCGGGAGGCAGTTGAGCCGCCGAGACCTGTGGACCGCTACGATCCGCTATGTTCAGCGGACGTATCGCGGCGCATGACGGTCACGTCGAATCTTTCAGCGACGGTTTCAAAGCCAGCCTGCCTTGCTTCAGCTTCCACGGTTTCGGTCTCGGCTGATGTCTGTTGGAATCCTTCGCGGCGGTCGAGAATGATCCAGCGATAGTGGGCTATTGGCTGACCGAGTCGGTCCTGCAGAGCGGCCAGTTGAGGGCGCCGCAGCAAGTATTGGCCGACCGTTTCAACGTCGCTGTTGCCCACGCAGTGCGCGGCGATACGACCGGTGGCCAGCACGGCGGAGCCATCGTGATGAATCCGCTGTACCTGCGCGCTCAGCCACTGGCCGTCCGCCTCACTGGCGCGGCGTCGTTGATGTGGAGCGTCCGTGGCACCATAACTGATTGCGATAACGTCCAGAAGCGTAGGGCTGCTGTAGAACAACTGGCCTACAAACATGCTCAGGATCAAACCCGTCGCCAAGGCTCCGCCGGCAGCACCTGCGGCGCGCGATCGTCGCCGCGCATCTTTCGATGAGGAGCCTTCCAGTGCAACATCGTCCGACGGTGAACTGCGTGGCAGGTCGGCGTAAGCTCGCGTACCTTGGATCGTCGCCAGCCAAAATAAGGGCAACAGGGTACTGGCGTATTGAAAGGCCAGGGACGTGGCCGGGCGATGGTCCCACACCAATAGGACTCCCAGCGGCAATGCTGTAGCCAACAGAATTCGCCAGCCTCGCAGCAAGCACAGGACAAAACACGGGATGCATAGACTCAGCAAATAATACAGTTTGTGCCAGTGGAACAAACTGCCCCAGAACGCTGCTGGGCGCAAGAGCGGCGAGAGCAGGACCTCCGTGGTGCTCGAGCCCAGTGTTGCGAAGCGCGCGGTTTGGAATTCGGCTATGCCACTGAAGCGATAGACGAACACGAAGCTCAGCCCACAGGTGACGGCCACCATGAGCCACACGGCGGCCGGCACACCATAGGCCGTGGAACCGGCAGTTGCATCACTCGACCGAGTCCTCAGTGGCCACATGTTCGAGACGGCCGATACGCCACAAAATAAGCAGACGACGACGATCACGCCCTCTTCCATCGACATGGCCAGTACGGCTAGCGCGAGCGCGAGGTACTGGCGGTGGGCAGTCAGCGCCCATATCGCGGCCAGCAGCAAAGGTATAGCCAAGCTGATGGGATGCCAGCCATAGGTATAAGCCAAGTTCATCTGACCCAAGGCCGGCTGGGCCAACCAGGCCAAGCCGAACAGCAGACCAGCCAGCCTCCCCAGTCCTTGCTGTCGCGCGATTGCCCTTACAAATAGTCCGCCGCTGGCGAGGGCCACGGACTGCAGCACGAAGAATAGATACACGCTAGGAAAGATTTGCCACAGCGGAACTAGCAGCAGTAGACCTGGATTAAAGTGATCCCAAAACGGCGGCAGCACTGGCGATTCTACCAGCAGCCCTCGACCATTGGCCGTATTGGCTACGCGCTGCGCGAAATGTCCAAAGTCGTTGAAGCCCAAAAGGAAGTTGTGGTAGTACAGATGCGATTGCCAAGTCCAACCGATGCTGGCGACACAGCAGGCTGCGATGATCGCTAGCAGGTCCCACCGCCGCACTGCATCCAGCCAACGGCTGATGCGGCTGATACGGTGGAGCGGCTCCGTCGCAACAGAGCTCGTTACTCGAGAACTCGCCGCGCAGGAGCTCGTCGGTAGTGCGGTCCAGCCCTGTAGGAGCCAAGCGAAACTGATCCCGCTCCAGGTGGCTAGCCACAATGGTTCCCCATAGTTCGGTGGCACTTCTACTCCGCGCACGCGCAGCAACATAACCAGCAGGAGCGGCAGCCAAGCCATGGCCAGTCCGCCTAGCACCCAGCGGATAGCCCAACGCGGTGGATCGGCAAGCGCAGCTTGCGCCTGAGCCTGCGTCCTGCTGAGAAGCGCAATTGCCAGACCGGACCACAGCAGCATTGCGCAGCCGGCAAATCCCCAGCTCCAGTGGCTCGCCAGGAATGGTTCCAGTTGGGGTGGCCCGCTGGCGAGGACTCGATAGCCCATTAAAAAATGGACGCGGCTCGCCGTGGCGGTGGCTACGATGAACCACAACAGCGCGGAGGCTGCGACGACCGCCTGCCACCAGCGCCGCGTCGCTGTAGGGGGCGCTGGCTTGCTGACCGGACGCATTGGACGCTTCTTGTTGCTAGCTTTATTACTCATAGTTCATCGCAGGTGTGGTGGCTCACAGTAGACGCGTGTGCGGGTTGGTTGTACGCTCCGCCTGTGCGTAGGCGGCGAATTGACTACCGCTGCTGTGCCTTGGCTAAGGCTAAATATCAGCTCAACCCGCAAAGTTTGACTAATCGTCAATGGTGGCCGAGTCGATAATATCGATAGCGGTGATCCCGCAGCCAGCACTCCTAACTCGCGGACCGCCGACGATCTAGAGGAACCAGCCATTATGCGCACAATTGTACTACTGACTTTCGGATTCGGGTTAGCATTATCGAGCGGGTGTTCGATGTGTGCTCCGGGGTTGATCGATGACTATGCTACCGTAGGTGGCAAGTGGCAGCGCAGCGATCCGACACAGGGCCGCGTTGGGTCGATATTCAGCGATCCTGGCACAACCATCACTGCTGGAGCGACTGCCCAGCATATGGTAGACTCCCACGCGGTGGGGCCCCAAAGCGAGTACTTCGGAGAGGCGCACACTGAGGGCTATCAGGGCACCGCTACGGAATATGGCGCGCAGTACGATGGCGAGTATTACGAACAGCAGGACGATGCGGGTTATTCCGAGTTTGCCCCAGAGATGAACCACGGTAGCGACGGTGGACTGCAGTTCGACGACCAAACAATCACGCTAGGCGAAGAGTGGTAGCCCGTTCGCTAGCGGGGAGCCTGCTTGATGTCCGATGAACTTCTTAGCCCGTTTGATAACTTGCGATATCGCCCGCAAAGCCCGCGCAGCTATGCCCCCAAGATCGGCATGATTGGTTGTGGAGGGATTACTCACCAGCATCTGCGCGCCTATCGAGCGGCTGGCTTTGATGTCGTCGCCTTGTGCGATATTCACATGCAGCGGGCTCAAGATCGCGCTGATGAGTTTTTTCCAAAGGCGATGGTGACGGAGGATTATCAGCAACTGCTACGCGATGACTCGATCGAAGTGGTCGACATCGCCACTCACCCGGCTGTCCGCGTAGCGTTAATCGAAGCGGCTATCCGAGCTGGCAAACATGTGCTCAGTCAAAAACCATTTGTACTTGATCTGGACGTAGGCGAACGGCTGGTAGCATTGGCCGATCAGCAGGGAGTCTATTTGGCCGTCAATCAGAATGGACGTTGGGCGCCTCATTTTAGTTATGCTCGTGTGGCCGCCAGCGATGGTTTGCTCGGCGATGTATTTGCAGCCCACTTAGGATGTCACTGGGATCATTCCTGGGTAGCTGGCACTGAGTTTGAGAACATCAAGCATTTGATTTTGTATGACTATGCCATTCATTGGTTTGACATCGTCCGCTGTTTTTTTAACAAGCAGTCGGTAAGAAATGTGTTTGCAACCACGTCGCATGTACCGCGACAGACGCTGATGCCACCCATGCTGGCTCAGGCGCTGATCGAGTTCGACCAGGGGCAGGCCACGCTGGCCTTTGACGCGGGGGTCGTCCATGGGCAGCTCGACCAAACTTTTGTAGCTGGTACCGCGGGTAGCCTACTCAGCCAAGGCCCCAGCATCCAAGCCCAGACGCTGACCGTGACGACTGCCTCCGGTACACACTCTCCAGCACTGGTTGGATCGTGGTTTCCCGACGGTCTACATGGCACGATGGGCGAGCTGCTGTGCGCGATTGAGGAAAGACGTCGCTGCACAATCGATGCACGCGACAACCTAGAGAGTCTAGCGCTGTGCTTTGCCGCAATAGCCAGCGCAGATTCTGGTCAGCCAGTTAAGCCTGGTGCAGTACGTAAATTGCCTGAATAGTCCTACCTAAGAGAGTTCAACATGAATTTTGGTGATCGATTAGCAGAACAGGTTCAACTGAAAAAATCGGCTGTTTGCGTGGGGCTCGATCCACGTTGGTCCAGTCTGCCAGCCGCGCTGCGTGGCACGATCGAAGCCAAAGATCTAATACAAGTAGCCGCGGCAACGCAGTGTTACTGCCAAGAAGTGATCGATGCGGTAGCGGTATGCACGCCGATCATCAAGCCGCAGGCCGCCTTCTTCGAACAGCTCGGTCCATCCGGTATGCACGTTCTGGCCGCAGTGATCCGGCATGCACGAAACCGTGGTTTACTGGTGTTGCTCGATGGTAAGCGTGGCGATATCGGCAGTACCGCCGAAGGTTATGCCGATGCCTACTTGGGAGCGAACAGCCCGTGGCAGTGCGATGCGTTAACGGTCAATCCCTACTTGGGCGATGACACGCTTACGCCATTTGTGAATACGGCCAGCGCACGCAATGCGGGAATTTTTGTGCTGGTCAAGACTTCAAATCCCGGTAGCGGCTTTCTGCAAGATCTGCAAATCGACGGCGGGCAGACCATCTATGAGCGCGTGGCCGACGCCGTCGAAGCGCACTCGCAGGCCACCCTGGGCAGTGCGGGCTACGGCAGCGTTGGCGCAGTAGTGGGCGCGACCTACCCAGAGCAATTGCACAAGCTGCGCAGCCGCATGCCTCATACTTGGATTCTAATTCCTGGATTCGGCGCGCAAGGTGGCACGGCCCAGGACGTAGTCCACGGGTTTGACGAGCATGGTCTGGGAGCCCTCGTCAATAGTTCCCGCGGAATCATCTTCGCCTACACCCTACCGCAGTATGCGCACTTGGCTTGGCAAGACGCAGTATCCATGGCCGCCGCCGATATGGCTCAACAACTGCGCGAAGCCGTTGCCCAGAGCGTGTAAATGGATCGGATGTGACGTTCGCCCCAGAGCTGAACGCGGCGTGCATGTCGGCGGCACGGGGCAGGGCATTACTTCGCCTGCAGTACCAACTGTAGATCGTCAAGCGGGGCGGGACAGTGCAGCAGAACGCCCCACACGCCGTGATCTGGCCGGAGCACTTCGCCCGTCTGAGCCAGTTCGTGAGCCGACCACGGCGCGCCGTGGTTGACTCCTTGTCTGCTGACTGTTGGGCTGTTGGCTGCTGGGATGCTGGCTGCTGGGATGCTCGAGCGATGGCGCGGAGCGGTCTGCGCTTCAGACGATGCGGCGGGCTCTGTGGCCGCAGCGGATGGCGAGCGGCTGGAAAATAAAATTAGGCCATGGCGATCGGTGAGTTGGACGTCGGCATCAAGCTTCGCTGCGGCAATGTGCGCTCTGACCAAACGCTCGATGTCCAGCTCGACGATGGCGATTCCCCAGCGGAGTGCAGCGTCGGACTGTGCCGATTGCACGTTCCCCGGCTGCATGCGGGATAGGTTTAAGGGCAATCCCAGCATGATTCGCTGCCAGCCCGCGATGCTGTGGTCAACCTGCAGAATAGGTGATATCGTTGGCGCGGCGAAGATTGCCTGATGATATTCGCTGGTAGAGCACTGCCGCAAGCGATCGGCTGCGAGGGCGCGCAATTCCGTCATGTCGCGCGGGCCACGCTGTACGCGCAGTTGTTCGTCGAAGTTCCGCTTGTGGCAACGCGCAATGCTGATGCCGCTCACGTTCGTCTGCACGCGCATGTGGGACAATAGAACGTCAGCCAGTTGCTGTAAATTCAAAAGGCGATTGTCGGATGCGGCGGATGCGGCGGGTGCGATGGCAAGGTCGACGCCCAAGCCACTTTGAAAGTCGG
>JBEBXX010000106.1:0-6892 GCA_040391435.1 Aureliella helgolandensis
GCTGGGCTGCAAATTTTGCAGTCGCTGCGCATTCTGCCGCGTTACGTGGCATTCACCACGGCTATAGTCGGCGTAGTACTCGTGATCCCACTACTGGTAGACTCTGCTCACTTGACAGGCAGCCGCGTCATCGGCTGGATGGTGGGCCTGAACGTGTATGCAGATTTCTTGTTACTTTTGCAGCTTCCCGTTGGTTTTCTGGGTCCCGTCTCGCAGCGCGAGATGCTCAAATCGCTACCGATTCCCGCTTGGCGAGTCGCTCTGGGTCAGTTGGCTGGTCCCATCGTCCCCTTGGGTTTACTGCACGTCCTAGTAGCCGGTCTATTTCTTTACCTAACTCCCAACAGTCGCGGGCATGTTCTGCAGACTGCGCTGGCATTGATTCCCATGGGGCTGGTGTTGGTGGCCAACATCAATCTGTTGGGATCGTGGAATATCATACGTCCGCGAGCGCTACAGCAGCGCGATGCATTGGCGGCGGGCCGCGCCATGGCTAGCGTATGGATCTTCATGGCCATGCTATTGCCCGCCGTGGCGCTGGCCAGCGCGGGTGCCGTGTTAGCGCTATTGACGCTGGGAGAGGGTATGACCAGCAGCTTAATAGGTGTCGGCTTGGGGACGCTAATATCGAGCAGTTTTTACATCGTGTTGCTAGCTCGCTCATTCTCTCGTTGGCAGCCAGCCGCGGGTGCCGGAGGCATGGAAGAAGTTGAGTTCGATCGTTGAAAGAAGACGTGCGACGCCCCCATTTCTGTCCATGTGTTATGAGAGTTACGGTCAGGTGTTACCGACCACGCTTTGATCGCATACCTCCGACGCAGCTAGACAAGCGCGCGAATCACTTTCGCCGGGTTGCCAGCAACGACGACGTCAGGCGGCACGTCCCTCGTCACGACGCTACCGGCACCAATGACGCTGCGGTCGCCAATCGTCACGCCGGGGCAGACTATCGCCTTGCCCCCGATCCAAACATCGTTGCCAATCGTTACCGGCCTGCCAAACTCTTGAGTTCGGCGCAATTCCGCCACCAGCGGATGGGTGGCGGTATAGATGTGAACACCAGGAGCGACAAATACATCGTGTCCGATCCGCACTTCGCAAACGTCCAAGATCACGCAGTCGAAGTTAAAGTAGACCTTGTCGCCAAGATAGATGTTGGTCCCATAATCGCAGCGAAAAGGCGGTTCAATCCAAACTGAGCCACCGCCGCTGCCGAACAGTTCTTTCAAGATGCTGCGCCGTAGCTGTTCCTCGTGGGGCTCGGTTTTGTTAACGAAATAGCAACGCTCCCTCGCCTTCATCCGTGCTTCCGCCAACTCTGGGTCATTCGGATCGTACAGATCGCCGGCCAGCATTTTGTCGCGTTCACTCAACATGCTCATTTACTCCCAAGATTCGACGTGGCCTTACTCAGTTAGATAGGAAACCTAAAGCGGATGTTGCTTCTCGTGCCCTAGCGCCACTGGGCTCGTTGCGAGCCGACACATCACGAAACGCTGTTCAACCGATCCGGAAGAAGTGCGGAAAGCTCTGCTAAAATGATGGCGGTTGCACCCCAAATGATTGCATCGCCGCCTTGAATGGTAGGCGCAGACCAGACCGCTAAACCGCGTGCGAACTCCTGCCGTTCGGGCGGCAGCAGCGCATGCGAAGTGAGCGTCGCCAAGGGCACATGCAGCACGCGCGAGACCTCGCGCGGGCAGGGGACATAGTCGTGCAGCCGAGGACTGATAGCTACAAAGCTTCGCACATAGTAGTCGCTATGGTAGACATACAGCGGCAACAACTCGCCCACGATCAACTCTGGCTCCACTTCACAGCCCAGCTCCTCGCAGAACTCCCGTTCGGCTGCTTGCTGATGCGATTCGCCGGCTTCCAAGCGGCCGCCAGGCAGGGAGATCTGACCGGGATGATCGGGCAAATGATCGGGGCGAACCGTGACGGGCAGAGTCCACTGCCCGTCGCGAGGTTCGATCATGACGATCACCGCCGCTTGCCGGGCCGACGGAGCAGGGGGGCCGAAGTGTCGACCGTACGACAACCCCGGGCTAAACGCGGCTCGGGCCGCGTGCCGCGCAGGTAGTCGCTCGACCGACTCCAGGCCGCGCTGCAGTTCAGCGCGCAGGCGTTGATAGTTGCTATCCAAAGCTATAGTCCAGTTCACGCACGTAGTCGAGTGCCTCCTCCAGTCCGGTCGTCTGGACACCTGGCACACGGCCTGCCCGATCGCATTCGCCCAACAACAGCAGTTCGTCGTAATTTTCATTCTCACGCAAGCGGCGATGCGCGCGCGAGCCTATCGACCCATCCAGTATCTTATGAGTTAGCATGTGGTGCTCGATCAACCAAGCCGTGCGCGGGCTGATAAAACCCTCCAACGCCTCGAGCCCAGCGGTGACGTGATCATGCGGATCGATGGCCTTGCCCACGTCATGCAGCAGAGCTGCTAATAAAAACTCTTCGTCGTAGGGGAGTTGATCGCATGCCAGATCGAAAACCTGCAAGCTGTGATACAGCGCGTCTCCCTCTGGATGATACTTCAGATGCTGCTTGACTTCTTCCATCGGGAGCAGCAGCGAATAGAACAGTTGGAAGCGATCGGGTTGATCGTCCATGTCGCGCAAAGTGTCGTCCAGCGAAAGCTGTGGGTACTCGGCTGCCATGACCTGCTCCAATTGGGCAATCGACGCCCGCTCGATGGCTTTACCTGTAATCGAGCATTTGAAAACAAAGCTAGCTTGGTCGCTGGTATAGACGGTCAGCTCGATGGGAAAGGTATCTTTCAGATGGATATGATTGAAGACCCGCGCTTCGCCATGCTTGCGAACTAATTTTCGCTCAACGTCGTAGAACAGCATCTGCTCGTCCAGGGCGGCGGTAACGGCTTCTACGCTATCGGAAAAGACGTGCAGATCGATATCGGAGCCTTGCCGCACGTGGCCGGTAAGTGTGCTGCCGATAAGCTTGGGTTTGAAACGCGACAGCAGTCGCATGACGCGCAAGGCGGTCAGGCGCATGAGCTGTAAATTATCCGTTCGCGACTGGCCCTCGTGCAGCCGTGCAAAGCTTTGAATCTCTTCACGGATTTCCGCATTGCTGGGCAGATCGGCGGGTTTGACCCAGCCCTTGCAGATCCTGGCGGCGGCTTTCTGTTTGGCTCGGTAGTATTCCGACTCATGGCGAAAGTACATTGCGCGGGCGGCTTCGAAGCAGATTTGCCGCCGAAGTTTACTAGTTTTCATTGATAGCGCCTTAGCCCGAGGTGGCGCACATTATGGGCACGAGAAGTGGTGAAACGTTCGATGCATATTGTATGTCGCGGTAGTCGCAATCGCCAGGTTTCTAACTCGTTCCACCGCGCGCCGAGCGGGCCGCGCGCTACCCATCCGAAAGCCAGCAGGCGTGGGGCGATGCCCACACGGTTTAACGAACCAGCAGGCGTGGGGCGATGCCCACACGCTTTAACGAACTAGCACGCAGGGGGCGATGCCCACACGCTTTAACAAGCCAGCGCCGCTACTTTTGCTCTTCGCGCTGGGCACCTTCCTGGATCGCGTAGAGCATATTGCGATTGGCGACGAAGAGCTTGCTGTTTGCGGCTACGGGCGTCGTGTAGACGGCACTGCCCATGCTGATCTCACCCAGTAGCTCCTGCTCTTTGGAAACCTTGAAGATGGCGATATCCCCGTCTTCGTCGCTGATATATACGCGGTCTTGCACGATCAGTGGCGAGGCCCACGAGGCGGCAAACATATCGTAGGTCCAGTGCGGAGCGCCGGTCTTGGCATCCAGGCAATGGAACAAACCGCTGAAGTCCGCGATGAACAACAAGTTGTCCTTGATAGCCACCGTACCGCAACTGCGGTGCATGGTCGTTTCGAACTCCTCCGGATCCGCTCCCACATAGTGCCAGACCGCAGCCGAATTGGGATTATCGCGCTCCAGATCTCCATCCTTGGCCACCAAGGCCTGCAGGCGTTTGTGCGCGATGGGAGTTTCGGTATCCTTGGCGTTATAAACGATGGTCGGGCTGACATCACCGCGCTTGGTCGGGTCGATGCACCACAAGTGACCATTGCCTTCGCCGTGCTCAGGGTCTTCGCCAACGGCCACATACACCAGGCCGTCGTACACTACCGGTGTGGCAATGATATGATTGCGAGTTGCCGAGCCGCCTAGGACATACAGCGAATCTTTTGGATTGCAGTCGAATTTCCATAGCAGCTTGGCCTTGCCATCCTCTCCGGCCGCATCAAAGCTGTACAGCCAGCCATCGCCACCACCGAACAAAACTTGAGCTACGCCACCGAGTTCGGCATACGTGGGCGATGACCACTGACCGTGCAGAACGTTGCTGCCCGGCGAATTGTCCGACCATAAAACCTCGCCCGTATCGCGATCCATGCATAGGAAACTGGGCGCATCGTCGCTGGGAATATTCTGATGCCCTTCATCGACGCCGTTGGAGGTGTTGACGAACAGCAGATTGCCCGCACACGTGACTGAGCAGCTAGCCATATTGTGCTGCGAAACAGCTAGGTTCTTCATCATATCGAAGCTCCATAGCACGTCCGCCTCATCCTTGTTTTCGTTCGGCTCACCTTGGATGCCGTCGTTTTTACCGTCGGTAAAGCCCTGGGTATCCAGACAAGCCACTTCACCGCGACTGGTGACGTACCACAAGCGATCGCCGTCGATCAGCGGAGCGGAGCAGATGCCTTGATTTGGCCAATCGTGAACCCGGCCCGAGGGGAGTTTTGTGCTCGAGTGTTGCCACAAGAACTCGCCCGTCTGTTCGTCAAAGCAAACCAATACTCCCAGATCGACTTCGCTGGGGTAGCGTTCGAGGTAGGCCGCTCCGTTGTTGGTTCCCACGTAGACTTTGCCATTAGCCACGACTGGATTACCGTAGGTTTCCGAGCCTAGCGGCATCGACCAGAGCACGTTCTCACCAGTCTCTACGTCCCACTTGATTGGGATTTTTTCTTCGTTAGTGACGTTATTGCGGAGGTGCGATCCGGCCCATTGCGGCCAGTCGTGCGGTCCGACGTCCAGTTCACTGATCGCCTTCCGCACAACGCTCACGGCATCATAGTCAGCCGCCGCCGCGAGTGCCCCAGCCCCCGCGCAGGTGAGAGCCAAAGCCATGCTTAATAATTTTTTACAGTGCATCTGATAATCGCCTTCAGTAGTTGTAGTTTTTATTTATGTATCGAGCACGACTCAAGCGGCGCTATTTGTCAGAGTTGGCAGTCACTTCGACATTGTCAATATAGTACTCGGCTGTCGTTGAATTGCCGAACAGTCCAGGACTGCCGTGCGTGTTGGGCACGCTGTCGGTCGCTTCGATGCTCCACTGCTCGGGCTCCTGCTCGCCACGCTTCCAGGCCTTACCTCGCAAGGTGACTTGGCCATCGTGATTCTCGCTTTGGAATTTCAAGGTGTACCACTGATCGGTTTCCCACGCGAAGGGAACCGTCTTGGCGAATCGCAACTCCAGACGCGGCGTCCAGGAACGGATCTGTAGCTGGCCTTTGTCCATCAAATCGAGCGTGTAGCGTTGATTGATCAGGCCCATGTCGGCCCGGCGACTGTTGTCTGCATTGGCCGTAGAGTACACGTCGGCTTGAATGGTGTAGTCGTGCAGGTTTGGCCAGCCCATCCACGATTGGCTGCGCGTTCCTTTGGGGATCGTGCTGACTTTGACCAACACCGATTCACCATCGACCTCCTTGGGCTGATGACGATAGTTGGCTCCGATCCAAGTCACTGGGACTTGCTTATCCGAAAAATCAAACTTCCAGGGGAGTTGTGGAATCACACGCGCGCGCGCTTCGGCCGTTAGCTCACCCACTTTAGCGGTGATCTTCACGGCTTGGTGCTCGCCGCCGGTAGGCGCGGTGAACTTGCCATCCGCGGACATTTCTCCGCCGCCTTCGAGAGTGAACTCGGCATCGACCAATTTCAGGTACTGACCGTTCTTGTTGTAGGCGCGCACTTGGTACTGGGCCGCTTGGCCGGGAGCCAACATGACTTCCACCGGAGCGAGTTGCAGTTGAGCCACCGCCTGATCATCGGCCTTGGGAGACTCCTGCGGCTTGGCCGGGAGCGGGTCGGCTTCCGGTTTTACGTCTGCCTTGCCGATGCAGTACAGCGCGTCGGTAGTGGCCAAATAAATCCTGCCTCGACTGATAATGGGCGCACCCAGAATTTCTTCACCGCTCTTCATACGGATCCGCTTCAGCTCTTTGACACCCTCCTCGGTCGGCTCAAAAACCCAGAAGTTGCCTGTCTGTTCGCAGCAGTAGAGTTTGCCATCGCCGTAGACCATCGAGCCGGGACGGCGTCCGATTTTCTTCTGTTGGATGATCTCGCCGTTGTCGGGATTGATGATCATCAAGTTGCCATTGTCTTCGATCACATACAAGCGGCCGTCGACAAGCACGGGCTGGCTACCTTCGACCGCGCGACCCGGTAGCTTCCATTTCAGTTCTTCTTCTTTGATCTGCCCTGTGGCTGTTTCACCGTTGATGGCAAAGATCGCTCCCAGCACGCGCGGGTCGGCCGTATTCTGCTCGCGGTGACCGCCATACACAACGCCGTCGGCCACCAGCGGAGGAGTGTTGATGCCGCGATTGGAGCAGTCATATTGCCAAATGATTTTGCCGGTCCGCGGCTGCATGGCGTATACCGAACCGTCACCACCACCGAAGACCATGGCGGCTTGTCCGTTGAAGACGGTCAGGAAAGGTGTGCTGTAGGTGGTGTCCTCAGGCTTGGGCCGCGTGATCTCAAACCACACCGCAGCCCCAGTGAGCTTATCGAAGGCGACAAATCTATGAGCTGGCACAGCATGCTCGCCCCACTGCGTCATGACACCACTGATGATAAC
>JBEBXX010000107.1:0-6878 GCA_040391435.1 Aureliella helgolandensis
TTGTGGTTTTTAGAAACCGTGTCTGTCCATTCGCGGCACCGCCTAAGCCGTAGGTGCAGTCGGCCTGGTGTAGCTCGCTAGCTTGATAGGACTCACGAACGCATAGGGTTTGAGCGCTAACAGCGAGCACTCGATACGGTCGAGCGTCTGTTCGGCCGTATTGCCAATCAGTGCGCCGGCCAGTCCAGTCCGCGCCAGCGTGCCCATGACTATTAAATCGACTCCATTTTGGCGAACAAATTGATCGACAATGTCCGGCGCGCGACCCTTGATCAGATGGACATTCTCATCAGACAAGTCGCTGCCGTGGGCCTTTGCAAATTCCTCATAGCGAGTTTTGACGTTCTCGTAATACTCTTGAACAAAGCCCACCACGAGCGAATTCCGCAGGCGAGCGCTGAGAAAACTTTCATTGTGCATCTGCCATGCATGCAGCAGAGAGTGACGAGCCCGGCAAGTTGTGGCAATCGAACGTGAGAGTTCATAGACCCGGTCGTTGAGCTCCGCCACCTCGGCATGATCGCTGGTAATGTCCACGCATCCTAGCACATGCTTGGGCTGCGCGGCCGTTTCGCTGGCTACCAGCCATACTGCGCTGGGGCAGGTCTGCAACAAGTGAATGGCAGTGTAACCCAAGAACCCTTTGCGTCTGCTGTTCTTACCCTTGGCTACAACCATCAGCAAATCGTGCTTCTCGCGCAGCACATCGCGCACGACTTCCACCGACGTCTTGCCCGTTAGAACCCGCGTTGCTACGTCCATGCCTTGGTCGCGAAAGGGTTGCGCCAACGACTCCAGCTTTGCCGACACCTCCTGCGTGTAGAGCGCGAGCATGTGCTCCAAATCGCTGACCAATTTGCCTGCGATCCAAGACATCTCCGGAACCACGTCGACGATCGCAAGTGCGGCTTGGTTCTGTTGCGCAATCTCAGCAGCTTTGTCGACGACGGCATGATTTTCCAGTCGCGTATCAGTGGCGACCAAAATCTTTTTAAAACGTTTCAATGGACGGCTCCTAGATGAGTGTGACGTGGCTCGGCGGTACGTCGCTTGCAACCCGTACATCGCTGCGAGTTCTCGCCACACATAGACTTTTGTAATTCATGCTACTGCAATTAATGTGCCACGAGCGCTTTCCAAGGCTTGTAGGCCGGGACGAGCAGTGCCGTCGCCGCGCTAGTCAACCAAAGTTGACACGCGCTGCGTGGGACGTTACCAGTAAGATCAAGCACAGCTCGCAAGTGGTAGGTGCCCTAGATACTCACACAGCCCCGGAACCCTCCCAATGAATACCAACACCAAGCAACTCGATGAGACGGACATGCAGCACCTGCGGCGCTGTTTGTCCTTAGCCCAGACCGCCTTGGCGGCTGGCGATCAACCCTTTGGTTCCGTATTAGTCGATGCTGTAGGAAGCTTGCTAGCTGAGGCGCGCAATCGCACTCGCGAACTTGGGCCCTTGGCGCACCCCGAGTTCGAATTGGCCGACTGGGCCACGCAAAACTTGGACCTTGAACAGCGCGGCTCAACCACGCTCTACACATCTGGCGAACACTGCCCAATGTGTTCGGCGGCCCACGGCTGGGCGCGACTGGGCCGAATCGTGTACATCGCTTCGTCGCAGCAATTCGCCCGCTGGCAACTCGAAATGGGAGTTGCTCCGTCGCCGGTGGCGGCCTTACCGATCCAGTCGGTTGTGCCTCACGCCGAAGTGGTCGGCCCTGTTGAATCATTGACGCAGGCGATTAGGGCCTTGCATGTGCAATACTACGCCAGCTAAGAGTTCGACAATAGCAACTCGGACAGCAATTGTTTAGCAGCACCTGAGTGGCTAATCGAGCTTGATAGTTCGCAGCCTGAGCGAGTTGGCAATGACCGACACGCTACTGAGGCTCATAGCTGCCGCGGCCAGCATGGGGCTGAGCAGCAGGCCTAGCACGGGGTATAGCAGACCGGCTGCAACGGGGATTCCCAAAGCATTGTAGATGAATGCGAAAAACAAGTTTTGCCGAATGTTGCGCATGGTATGTCGGCTGAGTTTTTCAGCAGCCGCCACGCCTCGCAGGTCGCCTCCTACGAGCGTTACGCCGGCCGATTCGATGGCCACGCCTGTACCGGTTCCCATTGCGATTCCCACTTGAGCTTCGGCCAGTGCGGGAGCGTCATTGATACCGTCGCCGCACATGGCTACGATCTTGCCTGCTTGTTTTAGCTGCCGCACAAACTCGTGCTTATCCTGCGGCGAGACGCCGGCATGGAATTCGTCGATCCCCAGCTTGTTCGCGACCGCTTGAGCCGTCGCCTGAGCGTCGCCGGTGAGCATCACGACGCGCAGACCCATTTTGTGTAACGCCTGCAGTGCGGCGGGAGTGCTTTGCTTGATAGGGTCGGTAATAGCCAGGATCGCCGCCAATGTTTTGTCGATGGCCACGAACACGACGGTGGCACCTTCGGCCTGCAGCGGTGTGGCTTGTGGCTGTGCTGCCTCGAGGCCGCTGACACCCCGCTTTCGCAGCAGATCGGCTGAGCCGATCAGCACGTCATGGCCATTGGTCTGGCCGACGACTCCGCCCCCGGTGATACTGTTGAAGTCGCTGGCCTCGGTGAATTTAATTGCGTCGGCTCGCGTGCGACGCATGACAGCTTGTGCCAGTGGATGTTCGCTGTGAGCTTCCACTGCGGCGGCCACGGCCAGCACTTCCGGCTTTTGCCAAGGGCCGAAAGTATGGATGGCCGTGACCTCAGGGCGTCCCTGTGTCAGCGTGCCGGTTTTATCCACGACGATGGTATCCACCTGCTCCATGGCTTCTAGAACTTCCGCGCTCTTGATCAATACGCCCGCCTTGGCACCGCGGCCGACGCCCACCATGACCGCCATGGGCGTAGCCAAGCCCAGGGCGCAGGGGCAAGCGATGATCAGCACGGCAACGGCGGCGACAAAGGCATGGGCCAGGCGAGGCTCAGGGCCGATCAAAGCCCAGCCGACGAAGGTTGCGACAGCGCATACGAGCACAGCGGGCACAAAGTAGGCAGCCACCACGTCCACCAGCTTCTGAATCGGCGCTCGACTGCGCTGCGCGTCGGCCACCATCTGCACGATGCGACTGAGCACGGTCTCACCGCCAACTCCTACCGCCTCCATCACCATCGCTCCGCTGTGGTTGAGCGTTCCGCCCGTGATACTGTCGCCGACGCTCTTTTCCACCGGCATAGGCTCGCCGGTCAACATCGATTCGTCGACGCGACTGGCACCACTCACCACGCGTCCATCAACGGGGATCTTCTCACCCGGACGGATGCGCAGGCGGTCTCCCCGCTGAACTTCGTCCAGGGCGATCGTCTCCTCGCCCTCAGAGGTGATGCGATTGGCCGTCTCAGGTGTCAACTGCATGAGCTCGCGAATGGCACCCCCGGTTTGCTGGCGGGCGCGCAGCTCGAGCACCTGTCCCAGCAGCACGAGGGTCATGATCACGGCGGCGGCTTCGAAGTAGAGCGGCGGAGCTCCGTGATCGTAGAACGCGTCGGGAATAGCCTGAGGCATGAGCACAACCACCAAGCTGAAGATGTATGCGGCCAGCGTACCAACGGCGATGAGCGAGAACATGTTGAGATTCAACGTGCGAAACGATTTCACGCCGCGAACCAACACCGGCCAGCCGCACCAAAAGACCACGGGCGTGGCCAACGCCCATTGCAGCCAGCCCATCGCCGCGTGGCTCATCCACTCATCGACCTGCAAGCCAACCATCGGCCCCATGGCAAACACGAGCAATGGCAGCGACAGCGCGATGCCGACCCACAGTCGGCGTTTCATATCGAGGTACTGGGCGTCCTCGTTAGCGGTGGACAAGTCGACAAACTTGGGCTCCAAGTCCATGCCGCAGATCGGACAGTCGCCCGGGCCAAGCTGTTCGATCTCAGGATGCATCGGGCAAGTGTAGATGGCCTGCGAATCGGCCGTGGAACTCTTCCCAGTGGGCGGCTGGCCACCACAGCAATCCTCCGCTGCAGACTCGCCAGCAGACGGTTGTGCCGCAGCCTTGGCAGCATCCTTATCGGCCCGCGCTTGCAGCACTCCCGCCGGGTCTTGTTCAAACTTCTTTTGGCAACTGGCACTGCAGAAGAAATATGTCTGCCCATGGTGAGCGCTGTGCAAACTCGAGTCAGTCTTGATCTGCATGCCACACACCGGATCCATTGCACGCATGTCCGTGGTTGCCATAGCTGTTCCTCTGCCTATTCAGTGGTGCGTACCTACGAGTGGTTTAAGCTAGCATCTGGCTCTCTAACATACGAAATCTCTCTAACATACGAAATCTGAGTGCCCAAAAAAGCCGCCTTCTCGTGAAGACCGGAATGTGGCAGGTCCAGCGACTGGCCAGGCTACGCGTCTCGCAGGCGTTTTGCAAATTGCCTACAATGCAGACCTGCCGCACTTATTGTAGCGTTTTCAGCACCTTGTCAAGAAACTCCTCATGGCTAAATCGAATTCGAGCGGCCAACCGCTCGATTTATCAACTCATGACTCGGCCGTAGATCGCACGTTGATGGCCGAAGAGCGGACGTTCTCCGCTTGGATGCGAAGCGGCATGGCGGCGATTGGCGCAGCGGTAGCTATCGTCAAAATGTTGCCAGCCAACGAGAGTCCCGTGTGGTTAACCCAATCGCTGGGCGTCGTGTTGATCATAGCCGGAGCGATGGCCTTTGCCTTTGGTTTTTGGGGCTATCGCGCCGGCGCACGATATTGGACGGCCGCCCTGCCGCGCGCCATCCCGCTGTGGCTGATGGGGGTCTTCACCGCTTTGCTAATGATCGCCGCGATGTTGGCTCTGTATATGGTTCTGCTTCCCTGAACCTGTGTCGCGCATAGCTCTCAGCGTCTCTACCGCTCGGTGACTAACTAGTCAGTGACTAACTAGTCGGTGATCAACTAGTCAGTGATCGATTAGTCGGTGATCAACGAGGCTCGCAGCAATGGCTTGCCCTGGGCGTCAAACAAGTGCAGCAGCCCATTGTCATCGATGCGGACTTTGGCGGCTTTGTGCAAGGCGGCTAGAAACTTGGCTTCCTGGTCCATCAACGCCGGAGGCCCAGCAGCACGTGTGGTCGTGGGGCCGTCTGCTAATTGTAGGGACTCGCCGTCAATGGTGGCCTGACTGCTGTAGCGGTTGACTCCCGTGCTGCCGCTAACTAGCCCATCGGGATCGAATTGGATGGTGGTTTGAGCGTTATCGATCACGCCGCGGCCTCCGATGTCCTGGACCAACCAATTGCCGACCAGCGCCGCCGGGACGCCGCCGGCCGGTGTGCTTGCGGCTACGTCAGCGGTCTCGGCAGCGAACGCATTGACCACCCGGGCTACGCCGGCAGCGGCTACCTCTGCGTCCTGTTCACCCGTCGCCCCGCCGACACCGACAGCTCCGATGACTTGCCCATCGCACACAATGGGTATGCCACCTTTGAGCGTTGTAAATTTCCCGCCGCTAATAGCCGCAGCGCTTTCGACCGCTAGACTCAGATGAGTCCCACTGGCTTGGTCTGGTCTCAGCGGACCGGTGGGGCCACGCTGAGTAGCTGCCGAGGTAGCTTTAGTAATCGCCGTGTACACACTGGCCGGCCGGGCGCCATTCATGCGCGCAAACGCGAGCAGATGACCGCCATCGTCGACGACGGCGATGTTGACCAAGACGCCCATCGTCGCAGCTTGCTGTCGGCTGGCCTCGACCGCCTGCTGGGCACCTTCGAGCGTCAGCTCCACGCGATTGCGACGCGCGACCGAGTTAGCAGCTTGCGACTCGGACGTTTGGGCCCACAGGCCGCCAGAGTTGGCCGCGGTCAACGCTCCCCAAGCCAGCCCCGTTACAAGTAGAGTTCGTATGCGCAGGGCTGGGTTTCTATTTTTGGCCAGTCTCATCGTAGCGGTTCCTTCATACGTTGCGAGCGTTTAACAGAAGCTACGATTATGCCGCAATTCAACTCACCTCGAAAGACCGTCCTCGCCTACCAGCCGCTTGTGCTCGTCCGGCTGGAGTCGCTTTTCAGCGCGATTGGTCAAAGTTTTCTTCCAGTTCGGCGACAACTCGGGCACCGCGGCAAGCACTGCCGCCTCGCCGAAGTTGTGTTGGTCGTGGTGCATCAGGTGATTGGCTGCGGCGATTGTCCAATTCGGGTGGGGACGCTCGACCAGCTCCATTTGCTGACCCTGCTGAACTGTCCCTTCGGCCAGCACGCGCAGATACCAACCCGTGCGACCGGTGCATTGGACTTGTAACGCCAGGTCTTTGATGTCCCACCGCCGCGCCAGCTTCCAACACGGCTGGCGTGGCTGCGAGACTTGCACGCGGGCTTGACCGATGGTCCACACATCGCCGATGCACACGTCCTGCTCAGTCAGTTCATCCAGCGTGAAATTCTCGCCAAAGTCTCCACCCTTCAGCTCGGGCAGTCTCAGTCGTTCGCGCCAGAACGGATAGTGCGCGGCGGGATACACGCACACTGCCTTATGGGGTCCACCGTGATATACCAAGTCACTCTGTGCATCGCCGGCTAGATTGATCGATCCCAGCCACAGCGGCTGCGTCGCTGACAGCTTGAAGAAGCCTGTACTCCACGGCTTATCGCCCTCAATCGCCCGCGGCAGTCCCACCTGGATCGATAGTACGCGCGCCTTCACAACGCCCTCCGCTTGGCATCGATAAAAGCCACGTGGTGCGGCAGGTGGCCCGTTATTCCCTGCAACAGGTCGGTCAGCGACAGCGGGCCGGCCTGGCTGTGGTTGCCCATGCGGCGAAAGTCACCCGCGCTCAACGACTGCAGAATGGTGAGCATCTGCCGCCGCGTAGCAGCGATCATGTGCAGTTCATTTTCCACGTCCCGCA
>JBEBXX010000108.1:0-6875 GCA_040391435.1 Aureliella helgolandensis
GAGCCGCCGAATTAGCTAAGTTCTATGCTCAGCTCGGCGACATTGTCGGCGTAAGTGGCGCCGATAGAAAACTCTATCTCAACGCAATTCGACTGTGGGATGTGTATCCGGATAAAACGCGCTTTGTCAATCCCGACCAGATCATTCGCAATCCACGCGAGTACATGCTGGCTTTCGGAATATCGCCAGAGCGGCTGGCAACTTCGCCCAGCGTAGAGCTCATGCGTGGCTCCTTCGATGCCATCACCAATTCGGTCAATGCTCAAGATTGGCTACGTCGCGAATCCGGACAGCGCGGCTTGGTTGAATTCCAGGCGGGAGCCGATACAGCGGCTGTGGTGCTACGCTACCCACGGCGCTTCGAACTAGCTGCGACAGGCAAACTCGATAATGCCCCGACGCGCTGGATTTATCCCACGCTGTATTTCCCAGACGCACATGCGAGGAAAAAGCTGATCAATCAAATCTTCCACAGCGATCCGCTGCTGCTGGTCGACGGCAGTTGGCTCCCATTCAGCGGGCAAGAGGATGACCTAAGTAGCTTGACGCGCACGCTACGCGATTTGCCACCTATCAAGATGCAACCCATCGCCATGCGGCAGCGAGAGTCGAACCTCTGTGTGCGGATTGGCAAGTATCAACACAAATCCTATTTGCAGATCGTCAACAATGCTCCGTGGTCGGAGTCTGTAGAGATGAACTATCAAGCCTCAGGGCGAAAAGTGCACACGCGCATCCTAGGGGATGGCTCAGCGGTGCTGACCGATAATATTGAAGCCCAGCTCTGGTCGCTGCGTTTGGCACCCTACGAGTTGGTCGGCATCGAGATTGATGACCCGCAACTTGAGATTTCGAATATCCGTCATGCTCCGAGCGAGGCTACCACGCGGCGCATCGAACGCGAATTAGTCGAGATGGAAATGTTTGTATCTCAAGCGGCAGATCTCTCACAGCAGCGCCTGCTAGCAAACATCGATGGCGACTTTGAGAGTTGGGGCCGCGATGGCCAGCCGCTAGGTTGGAGCATCTCCACGCTGCCGCAAGTAACCATCGGCGAATCGCGCGACCTGCCACATTCCGGTGGTGCCAGCCTGTTGCTTGAAAACAGCGCCCAAGCTCCAGTGTCGGCCTGGGCACAGAGCCGTCCTCTACCGCCGCCGAGCACGGGGCGCCTGGCGGTGCAAGCCTGGTTCCGAGCTCCGGCCGTCAGCGAACCCTTCTCGGTTAAGCTTTCCATAGTCGGACGCACACACTCCGGTCAGCGCTTCGAACGCTCGATGATACTGAGTAGTCGCAGCGACAGCACCAACTCCATCGCCATCGACTGGGGCCGCAAACCTGCCACGCTGTACGTCGGCGACGTGTCGAGCGAAAATGCCGCCGAACTGTCCGTGCTGATCGAACTCATCGGACCTGGAAAAGTATGGGTCGATGATGTCCAGGTCTTCGAGTCGTTTCTCCAGCCGGATGAACGCAATCACTTGCGAGGTGAGCTGCTCGTAGTTCAGAAAAAGCTAGCCGAAAAGAACATTTATCCGGCTGAGCGATTGCTCGATAGTCATTGGGGACAGTATCTTTTGCGAGTTGGTCCGACGGTCTCGCCGCAGGTGCGAGTAGCCACGGCTTCCGCCATGCCAACGCTCACCGCGCAGCCGGTCGCTCGCGTGGCGCGGGCATCGACGGTGCTCGGCGCCAATAGAGCCAACTCACCAGCCAACATGACGCCGATCGAAGCCACCGCTTCACCGGGCTCGTGGTCGGAGTCTCCGTCCGTATTTCGACAAATGCGAGATTCGCTGCGTGGGCATTGGCAACGCTAAGGCTACCTAGCTAACCAAAGCCAGGCCTGTCGCAAGGGCTCAGCCACATCGGCCAGCCACTGGCGGAGGCCACCGGACCCTGCGTGCGCAAAAGAAAGCAGCAGGCCCACCACAGCTAGATTGGCTGCCGGTAGAAATAACCAGCAAAACAGCGGGCCAAGTTGCTGAATATCGGTCTGGTCTTTATGTGTTTCGCGAACGGTGCTGACGATGTGGTAGGCCAGGGCCATGCCCAGCATCATCCCGCTCCATGGCAATAGCCCTTGAAGAGGCAGGAGAAAGGCCAACACAAACAATAGAAGCGCGGCGGTAGGGAAGAAGTAAGGCGCGACCACGATCAACCAATTGCCGCGGCCTTCGATGGATACTTGGCCACCTTTACCCATCGACGCATGAAAACTTAAAATGAGATGCCCGGTCAACAAGGCGAACAGCGCGTGCGTGGCTTCGTGTTCGACCGTGACTAGAAAGCGACCGATGCGGCTAGTTCGCAGCCAGCGTCGCCACAGGACGATAAATAGAATTCCGCCGATGGCGAAGGGGACGATATTCAGTGGGGCTCGTAGGATTCGCACCACGAGCAGCAGCAATCCCCAGCCGAGCAATGGCGTTAAGGCAGCGGACAACAAGGCGGCTGGCCATTTCAGTGGGTTGATCATGCGATCACACCACTCCGACCAGCTTCGCGCCCCGTCGATCGCCATCGTCGTCTAGTCCAATTACTTGATCTTCAATAGCTCAACCACAAAATGCAAATGAGCGCGCGGAGGAATTGGGCCACCCGGCGTGCCGCGTTCGCCGTAGCCGAGCTTGTGTGGAATTGAGAGCTCGATCATGCCCCCTTCGCCAATGAGCTGCATGCCTTCCGTCCATCCCGGAATGACACCGTTGAGTGGAAATGGAATTGGTTCGCCGCGGCGGTACGAGCTATCGAAGATAGTCTTATTATCCAGCCAACCTTTATAATGGGCCACGACCGTGTCGCGCGCCGTAGGCTTCTTGTCGCTTCCCTTGCGGAGGATGCGGTACTCGAGCCCCGATTCGGTTTTCGTAAATTCGCGCGGGGCGTCGGCGTCGATCTTGCCGGGGGCCACCGCCTCTTTCGGGTCCTTGGGGCCGGCCGTCAGTTCGGTCTGACTCTCGCCGACCGCTTGTTGAGTCTTGGCCGCTGCGCCGCGCACCGCTTGGGCGGCACCTTGCGCGCACGCCACGTTGGAACTTATCAAGCACACACTAAAAGCCATTGAGGCAACCGTAATGCGTTTCATCGACCTGCCATCCTTTAAAATTAAACCACTGAGTACAGAGCACACGCTTTCATCCGCGACACCTGAAGTGCCGGGAAGCAGTGAGCTAGATATCTTAAAGTATTAACTGCTTACGCGTTCGACATACTCTCCGGTGCGGGTGTCGATTTTCAGCACATTTCCCTCCTTGATGAAACCGGGCACGATGAATTCAGCGCCCGTCTCCACCAGAGCCGGCTTGGTGACGTTCGTAGCCGTATCACCCTTGGCTCCCGGTTCGCACTGGGTTACCAACAGTTCAACGTGGATTGGCGGAGTCATGGTTAGCGGGTTGCCGTTGAAGAGCATGACCGTGCACTTCATGCCATCTTTGAGATACTTCCAAGCGTCATCGACTTGCTCGGCCGTCAGTTCATACTGTTCGAAGGTCTCGCTGTGCATGAAGACGTAGGTATCGCCCTGTTTGTACAAATATTGCACCGAGATTTCTTCACAATCGGCCGCTTCCAGCTCATCGCCCCCTTTGTAGGTTCGGTCGAGCATGGTGCCCCGCAGCAGATTCCGCATCTTGCATTTGTAGAGGGCGTTACCTTTGCCGGGCTTTACAAAGTTCATTTCCACCATTACATACGGTTCGCCGTCGATTTGAATCTTCAGGCCTTTTTTAAAGTCGCTTGTCTTATAGCTACTAACCACGTGAGAACCTCAACGATACTAAAACGAATGCATGAGTTGAAAACGACGGATTTCCGCCCCGGAAACTTCGAACAGGATCCTGTGCGATGGCGCAAATTTTAGCCGCAAACGCCCTGTCTGTCGAAGCCACTTTGCCCTCAAATGCGAACGCCCCCATGGAACTGACCCTCAAAAATCAGGCCGAACAGTCTGTCCAATCACCTGTCGCGTGGCAAACTGCACTCAAACAGGCGATCCGCAGCGGCGCGCAGTTGTGTCGAGCCTTGGGGCTGCCCGAGCAGCTAGCCAGCCAAAAATCCGAGGACGACTTTCGACTTTTTGTCCCATGGGAATACGTTGGCCGCATGGAACGCGGCAACCCGCGCGACCCGCTGCTGCTGCAAGTCCTGGCGGGCGTCGAAGAATTGGAATCCCATCCGCGCGGCCAGCTCGATCCCGTCGGCGATCTGTCCGCCGAGCGGCAACCAGGCCTATTGCACAAGTACGATCGCCGCGTGCTGATGATCACCACCGGTGCTTGTGCCATACACTGCCGCTATTGCTTTCGGCGGCACTATCCCTACCACACAGCCCCTCGCGGCCAGCACGGCTGGAGTCAGTCGCTGCAGACCATCGCCGACGATCACTCGCTGGACGAAGTGATTCTCAGCGGCGGTGACCCGCTGACCTTAGCCGATAGCTCGCTGGCTTGGCTGACCGAGCAGATCGGAAACATCGCCCACATTCGCCGCTTGAGAGTGCACACACGGTTGCCCGTAGTCATTCCGCAGCGCGTGTGCGAGGAACTGCTGCAGTGGGTTCGCCAGTCCCATCTGGCGATGTACTTCGTACTGCATTTCAATCACGCGCGCGAAATTGACTCCGCCGTCCAAGCGGCTTTGCGTCAACTGCGCCAGGCCGGTGCCACGCTACTGAATCAAGCCGTCATGCTGCGCGGCGTCAACGACTCCGTCGAAGCGCAGTCCGCGCTATGTTTGTCACTGGCCAATGAGCAAGTCCTGCCGTACTACGTGCACCAACTAGATCCCGTGCAAGGTGCTATGCACTTCGCCGTCTCCGATGCGGACGCACTGAACATTATGCGTGAAGTGCAACGGCGGTTGCCTGGTTACGCAGTTCCCAAATTGGTCCGAGAGATCTCCGGCCAGCCCAGCAAGACGCCATTGTCTTAGCGGAGTGGCTACACCTGGCTAGCCCCTGGGCGCCAACAATTCCGAATCCACGCTTGCAGAAAGACTTAACCCATGAGCGATTCTTACGCGACCTACGCCAAGATGATCGACCATTCGCTGCTCACCCCAACCATGGACCAGCGGCAGTTGGAACAAGGTTGCCAATTGGCACTTGCCTACGATGTCGCCAGCGTATGCATCCTGCCGTACTACCTGAAACATTGCGTGGCCGTCTTGGCCGGATCCACGGTGCGGCCGAGCACCACGATCGGCTTTCCCCACGGTGGACATTTGACTTCTGTCAAACGCTTTGAAGCTGAGCAAGCCATCGCGGATGGATGTCAAGAACTGGATATGGTGGTCAACATTAGCCAAGTGCTCAGCCAGCATTGGGACTACGTTGAGCGCGATATCGCCGCCGTTATCGACGTCGCGCATGCGGCCAATCGCAAAGTGAAAGTCATTTTTGAAAATGCCTATTTGCAGGACGCGCACAAAATTCGACTTTGCCAAATCTGCAGCGAGCTCAAAGCCGATTGGGTCAAGACCAGTACGGGCTATGGTAGCGGAGGTGCCACGCTTGAGGATCTACAGTTGATGCTGGACCACGTGGCCCCGGGCGTTGAGGTCAAGGCGGCCGGCGGCGTGCGCGACTGGCCAACGCTCAAGAAGCTGCAGGCCTTGGGCGTTACTCGCTGCGGGGCCAGCCGGACCCAAGATATGCTCGATGCCGCCCGCCAGGAAATGGGGCTTGAGCCCATCGCGTTTTCACCCGCGGCCGACAGTTCAAGCCATTACTAAATCGATAAACAGTCACACGCCAGATAAGGAATCGCTGCTGGGGAGGCACGAAGCCACTCCACAGCAGCCTAGCGCTGCGCGCGTGGGTCTTCAGGCCAAGCGTGCTTCGGATATCGACCACGCAACTCCTTGCGGACCACCGGATATGTCGTGCTCCAGAAACTAGCCAAATCGTCGGTGATCTGTTGCACGCGACCATTGGGGGCTAGCAAGTGCAGCAGCAGCGGGGCGCGCCCCTCGGCCAGACGCGGTGTCTGCGACCACCCGAAAAATTCTTGGATGCGGGCTGCCAGCACGGGCGGTTTGCCCGTTTCGTACTGCAACAAGACCACTCGGCCACTGGGCAGCGCAATATGCTCCGGTGCCTGGCTAGCTAATAACTTCCGGCCCGCCGGGCTCAGCTCTGCCTGCAGCAGAGACTGCCAAGGGAGCTGCTTGAGTTCGTCGATCTTTCTCAGCCCAAAGCACCAACCCGAGATCAACTTGGCTAATTCCTCGGGCAGCAGCGACGGCAGCGGGGCCGCTGGCAATTCATGCGCAAGCCATCGCACGCGGGCTAACCAACTCTGCAAGGCTTTATCTTTGGCCGGTAGCAGGCGTTCGAACCTGTCTGCTGCCGCCTTAGCTAGTAGGTCGGCGGTGATCTGATCGGCGGGCGTCTCTATTGGCGTCTCGCTCAACATCAAATCCAAAAAGAAAGTGCGCCGCCGCGTGACCACCGCCTCGGCCGACGGATGAAAGAAACGTTCATCGCGCTGCGTGAGCAAGTGCTTAGGCAGCCACTGGGCCTCCACGGCCGAGGCTTTGCGCACGCGGGCTTCGCTGCCGGCGGCATCCACGTCAAGACACAGAAATAGCTCGCTCTTGATGACGCTTGAAGCGTCGTCCAGTTTCACGCCGCGGCCTCCGACCATCAGGCCGCGTGCCTGGCCGGCCGCACGGCGCAGTGCCAAGCGGTCCGGGAAGGCAACCAGCAGTGCCTGACGCAACAATTGATCTTGGTCCTTCGCGACAATATCTTCGCGGGAATTCGCAGCCGCCTGGTCAGCATCATTGTGAAGCAGCGACTGCAGTTGCCCGGCGACGCGAAGCACATGCTGCGCGGCAGGCGGTTTGATAGGTTGACCATCCCTGTTCGC
>JBEBXX010000109.1:0-6865 GCA_040391435.1 Aureliella helgolandensis
TTCAGGGCGGTCGGTAGGCCAGCCCGTGAGCTTGGTCGACCAATCGTTCTGCGCCATAGCATCGTCCAACGGTTACATGTATACGATGCGGGGTGGAGACACGCCCGGCATGTGGACGCGTTTTGCGGCTGCATCCGCCCTGAGTGGCTGTCTGGCAGCCGGCAACCAAGCGTTTTACGTTGGGTCAGTCGAGGGAGTGTTGGCCAAGATCGGTGTGGATCCAAAGCTGGAGAACATGATGTGGGATGTCACCACCGGCGAACCGCTGACAGCCCCGCCTTTAGTGGTTGGTGAGCGGATCTATTTGGCCAACGAATCGGGACGTCTGATGTGCATCGATGACAAACAGGGGGCGTTGCTGTGGACGGAAGTCGGCATGAGGATTCTGCAACCACTGGCCGTCGCATCCGGCAAGCTGTACTGTACCACCTTGGCCGAGAAGCTAGCGGCAGTCGACACTCAGACAGGTCGCTTGCTCGCCACCACCGCGCCATTACCACTGGCCGCGAGCGTGATCAATCAGACCAGCGATCGCTTGTATGTGGTCGACACGGCTGGACGCTTGCAGTGCCTGCGCCCGTTCCAAGCGAAGCTGCCTAAGTTGGTCGCCCCTGTGATTGCAGATGCAGCGGAGGAGGCTGCGACCAGCGAAGCGGGCTCCAGCCAAACGGCACCTCCAGCGGCCAGCCAAGATCCATTCAATGCCGCCGCGCCGGCTGCGGGAGCTAATCCGTTTGGTGGTGCGGCCGCAGGTGCCAATCCGTTCGGAGACGCGAACGATCCCTTCGGCGCTCCGGCACCTGCTACTCCCGCGGGCGATGAGCCCGCTGCAGATCCTTTCGGAGCGGGTGCTGCCGATCCTTTCGGCAATTAGTGAGCTAGTAGCAGGACTAGTTAGCACGTCGATAGCACTTGACACAGCCGGGGAATTTGCGGTACTCACTCCGCATTCACTTTCAACGCGGAGAGTCTCCCCTGCGTCACCTGCCTAAAAAATCGATGCGTCCATTGCTGCTGGCCCTATGGGGTTGGTTGGGGTGCATTGCGCTGTCAGGTTGCCATGGTCGCGCATACCGCGATCTGTACGCGGAGAATATGGCTGCGGAGATTCGCGATCTGGAAGATCAGCTCTACGAGTACGATCATCAGTACAAACTCCTCGAGCAAGAGCTGGAGGTCCTGCGGCAGCAAAACCAAGTCCTCAAAGCTGCGACGCCTCCCAAGCGATCGCTGTTGGCACCGCTGGGTATGAGCGACGGTCGATCTGAGCCGCGTCCCGACGAGTTGCCGATTAAGCCTGAGCCGATGCTCCAGACGCCTGCGCGCCAGGCGGATTCGATCTTGGAACCCGGCCCTGCGCCACAGTCATCGAGCCCCAGCACTCCTAGTCCTAGCTCATCCAACAGCGATGAACTGCCGCCGCCCAGCCGGCCTCAAGTGGCACCACCGGCCGATGCGCAGCAGAACCCCCCTAGCCAATCCGCGCCAGCGACGCCCAAATTCCCGCGTCCCCAAGATCAGGCCCCGCGCGACAACGACTTTGATTTGGAAGAATTGCTGCCTCCCACGATCGACCCTGGCGTCGCAACTCCGCCGCCTCTGCCACCCCTGTCGCTCCGCGTCGACGGCTCGCCGTTGGCACCAGAGGACAACCTGGAAATGAATTTGGCGCGCATCGAAATCCCGACTCAGCGCGTATCCGCGGTGCTCGCGGCGGGCGGCACTGCAGACGCGTCCGTGAGCGACTCCGTTAAGGCGGGCCTCTCGCTAGGCGCAGCCGATAAACCGGCCGAGACGCGCGTCATCGAGCTGGCTTTCCATCCAGCCCTCTCGCGGGCCATCAACATGGATGAACGGCCCGGTCCCGACGGACTGTATCTAGTTTTGCAGCCCAAAAACGAACTCGGCCAGATGGTCCCAACTTCTGCCGAACTGATGGTGTTTGCCCTGGATCCGTCTCGCGAGGGTGAGCAGGCCAAAATCGGACGCTGGGAGTTTAACGCTGCCGATGTTCAGCAAAAGCTACAGCCGATTGGAAGCGAACAGGGGATTCACCTGCGTCTGCCATGGACGGGGGACGCGCCGGCAGCGGACCGAGTGATCGTGTTCGCACTGTACAAGTTCACCAACGGGCGGCAGGTGATGGGGGAAAAGGAGATCTCCCTCTCGGAAAATGCTAGCCTGAAAACCGTCTGGGCACCTCGAGCTGACAACAGCGATTCAAGAACAGCCGCGTCGACCGCCGCGCCGTCGGGACTCGGATCGTCAGCTAACTCGGTTTCGCAGGCCAGTTTCCAAGCACCGCCAACCGCGTCGAAGACTTCGTCAGCTAGTGCGCCGCCAGCCAACAAGCTGCCAACTGCAACTATCCATTCCAACCCGCTCGTGCGCCCCGCCGCCGGTAGCAGCACTCGGCAGCCTCCGCCATTGCCTTAAAGTTCATCGATATGCAAGTTGATTTCAGCTTCCCGTTAGATCAACTTGGCTGGAGCAATCGCTTGCGTCGCAATGCAAAGAGGACGCCTACCAGTCCCAACACGCCTAGCCCGGATGGCTCCGGTACGGCTACCACGCGGAGCACCGCTGGCGGACTAAACTGAACGCTGTCGGTCAGGCCAGGATCGAAGGAAAGTAATACGCCGCGGACCGCGTTTGCCGAATAGTCGCCCAGCGCTACCGTATCGTCGATGGAAATTGTGAAATCAAATAGCGGGCTGAAATCGGTAGTGAACACGACCGGTGGCGGCACGGGATTGGTGAATGGTCCAACCACGCTGGCCATGAAATCCGCTTCGCCGTTGGGGTCGTTCAGCGGGCTGCTAGTGAAGGTCCGCTCCGGAAAAAGAGTGCGGATGGTACCGCCGCCCAGTGTCATCCCGATAGGTTTGCCAGGGCCGCCGGGCGGGCTTAAATCGATGGGCACTGTGTAGTTCGCGATCGATTCCGTGTTCGCATCGGCTCTAACAAACACCGTCAATGTGACCGTTGTGGTATTGCCCGCCGTCGGACGAGTGACGCTGGTCGTCTCCGGACCGATGCGGAGTACCAAACCGGCTGCTGCAGGAGTCGCCACAGCAACGCAGATCGCGCCGACCCCCGCCATGAAGCTGGCGGCAAGCTTGGTGCGCTGGACAAGTTTTAGGAGTAGTCGTTTCATGCAGCTAGCCACGTTCATCAGGAGGCCTCGATTGAATTTTAACAGTCAGGGTATTCGCGCTAGCTCTACTTGTTAGAAACCGCGCGCGAGATCGGCATGCGGGTTGGTGGCTTGGCCAAGTCCATTCTCAGCGATAGGCTCCGCCGACTCGCTCGACTCGCGTCCAAAGCGTGACTGAATTGTTCGTTCGCGCCTGGCGGGGAGCACCACCGCCGGTGGCATGGTCGCGGCTTCCGCTACGGGCTGGTCGCTTGCTTGGCGTACATTATAGTCTGAACGGATTGGCTCATCATCCAGCCCGGCAAACCAATCATCCCGCGGGCTGTTGGCCGCGGTGGGCACATACACAACCGGCACAGGTGCCTCTAAAACTTGGCGGCAAAACGTCGCTGGACTGCTCCCATGCTGCCGCTCTTGAAGCAGAGCCTGTGCCGTGCGCAGCCGCGGATTCGAGCTGCCATTCAAGCCGGCCAACAGCGCGGGTAGAGTCGTTGCGTAGTCGGTCGTCGCGGGCTCGAAAGGCGAATCGGAAGGGCGATTGGCAGTACTAGGCGCAGCGGCAAAGGCGGCTGGGGTGGGTGCCGGCGGCAGGACTCTAGCCAGCCAATTGAAGGTTTCGTAGAGATCAGTCGAGTTCACGCCACCGTTGCCGGTGACATCGAAATAGGCGTCGCTATTGTTGCGGATTACCGTGCCCAGCTTGCCATATGCCTCGTACAAGTCGGTGCTGTTGACCCCGCCGTTGCTTTTCACATCGCCTGGCATAACGGCCTTGCGGAAATCGAAGCGGCCGCCCACCGCACCGTTGCCCGAAGGCGTGCTGCCGCCATCGCTCCACTCACCGTCCAGGGCGTTGCCTGCAGCGTCGGTGATGGTGTCGAGCAGCGAGAGCACGAGTCGGTCATTGGCGATGGGAGCAGCGAAGCGAAGTGTGGCAATGTTGGTGCCATCGATGCCATAGACGAGCGACACCCCGGGCATGTAGTTGGCCAAGTTGGTACCCACCAGCGCAATTTTGGCTGGACTTAAGCTAGCGGACACATCCTCGCTGAACTCGATATAAATGCGGTCGATGTTGATCCACGGAGAGTTTAATAACTGGCCCGGACCGGCTAGCGACAAACCGCGGCCATTGCCACTGCCAGTCCCGCCACCATCGACCGCATCGATGAAAGGGCTGCCCCACTGGGTTGAACCGATTTGCACGTCCAGCACGCGCGGCGGCAGCGTGTCAGCCACATCGTTGTCATCGATGGTGACGATCTCTTGCAAAATGAAGGCTTGTTGGAATTCGCTGTCGGTCGTAGTGAGCGAGTGACTGATGTAGGCCTTATGAGTCCCCTCGGCCAGCGCATCATCGACGGCTCTGACGAGAACTTGCTGCGGCACATTCCAGTTCTGCGGCGTGAAGGTAAGCGAGTTTGCGCCGCCTACCACAGCGGTGGCGCTGACCTGATTCTGCACGTTCGCCATGGCGATAGTAACAGGCTGCGTCGGCGGAGCAGTCAATACGATCTGATAGGTGTCTGTCGCCCCCGCCTCGCTCACCTCGGTCGCCCCGTTGCTGGGAATGAGCATCACGCCGGGAAAGTCGTTATCGGTGATGTTGACCACGACGCGCGGCATGCCGACCGCTTGGTACGCCGGATCGATGCTGCTGCTCGTGTGGCGAATGAAGCTGCGATGAAAGCTCTCGACACCCGAATCATCGACGGCATTGACCAGCACAGTCTGCGGGATGTGCCAGTTTTGAGGTGTAAAGTCCAAATAGGCGTGGCTGGGGTTGCTAGCATCGACGGCCGTCGCTTGCTGGTCGCCAGGGTCGGCCAACGACACGCGCACGTTGGCTGTCGGCGCGGTTGCCAGTCGCAGCGTATAAGAATCGCCGACACCTATTTCGCTAATGCTGGTCAAGCCACCACTTTCATCGATCACCGCACCCGGCCCATTGGGATCGACCACCGCATGGATCTCGGGATTGATGTCGAAGTAGATTTTTCCCTTGCCGGTAGTTTCGTAGCCCCGAAAATCGAGGTGCGATTTTAGGATGTAGCCCGACTTACCGTCGACCGCGACGGCTTCGATCCAGCCGCTGGTCATGTTGTCAAAACCGAAGACAGCATCGATGCCCGGATCGATGTCGAGCACCAGCCACTGCAGATCGGTCCACACTAAATCGGGGCCCTCCTCGGTCGGCACGTGCACTTCGTCGATCAGAAAAACCGGAACGCTGGTCGAACCGCTGATACCGCTGATGGTTTCGTCGCGCGCGTAGCTGGCGTCTTGGCTATCGAGCTTGCCGTCGTTATTGGTATCGAGTCCCAGTTCGAATGCCATGCGGCGATTGAGGATGCTGACTTGCGCGCCCGTATCGAACAAAAAATTGCCGCTCGAGGATTGGCCGTTGTGCATCAGATCCGCAGCGAAAAAGGGGATGTCCGCCCAGGCCGGCGGGGGACTACCAAGCGGCAGCACGTGAGGCTCGGGAAAGTACTCTTGCCGATTGTCGACAGCGAGCGTGTAGCGTGGGCCGCTGTACTCCGGCAGGTCGTCGCCAAAGTCGGTCTTCATATAGAAATCCAAGCCGGTGAAGGTCGTCCAAGGCGTAAAGTCGAGCGTGGTCACGCGCTCGGTCATGGCAGGCATGCCCACAATGCCATACGGTCCCAGGAAGCTCACGTCGCGCGTGGCATCTGTAATGATCCGCGCATCTAGAAGCGTGTTGCGAACACCGCTCTCGCCCGCAAAATCGAAGCGATAGGATTTAGAGATGTCGTATAGAGAACTGCCACCAACGCCAAGCTCCTCGAAGCGGCCTTCGGTTTGATAGACGGGGGGACCGGTCATGTCCCCCACCGCGGTTTGAAATCCAAGAATCGTGTTGGCCCCGGTATCCAGCAGCCACGAATTAAAAGTCAGGGGCCCAATCACATTCTGAGCTGCATCGCTAAGCTCCACCGTGACCCGTGGTTGATCCCACGCTACGCCGTCCGACGGCCCCAGGTCGAAATAGGGCCGGCCAGCTAGCGGACTGGCCGAAAGCATGCTCCGCCACTCTAGCTTTTCCAGCTCCGGTCTTCGGCCTACAGGCGATCTGCGAGATACAGATCGTGCGGCCCGACGGCTGAGACGCGGAGACTTGCGCACGGGATTTGGCGAGTGTTCCGAGTTCGATGTCCAAACATTTCGCTGGCGTGTGAAATATGCCATGGCCGCTCTCAACTTTAGGAGTTCACGAGGCGATTGCGATGTTGTAAGCATCATTTCAAACAACCCGAAATGGACCGTTTGCGCCGTGAGTATAACATAACGACTCAGCCCGTTCCCACTAAAATTGTCAGCAATTTCCCCGCACAATCTGGCGGAGGCACCGGCCCAGCACCCTGATTTCTGGTTAAAAAATGGCTGGTTAGAAAATCTGCGCTCCCTAATCTGCACTCGGCCACTCAATCAACGCGCAACCAGTAGTTTAACGCCGAGCCGCAGCAGGCCGCAAATGCACAGAGGGACTGGGAAGAGGCGCGGGACTGAATTGCACCACATCCCCGACCAATTCGATAGTCGCGGGCTGCGCAGGCGACGGCACGAACCAACCCGGTCATGCAATTGGATGCCTTGTGAATTCAAAGCCCTCAGGCGCAGCAAGCAGATCGCACCCAGAAAACTGATTTCTGGTTAAAAAATGGCTGGTTAGAAAATCTGCGCTCC
>JBEBXX010000110.1:0-6865 GCA_040391435.1 Aureliella helgolandensis
ATACATGCGTCTGGCGGCATCCGGTCAGCGCGAGAGCTCACGCGTGGCCAAAAAGCCGGTCTTCCTGGGTCTGGTCGACGAACACGGGTTTCCGCATCAGGGGCACATGGACTTCGTCGATAACCGGTTCGACATCGACACAGCCAGCATGCGCGCCCGCTGCGTGTTTCCCAACGACGATCAAATGTTATTGCCCGGTATGTTCGCGCGCATTCGCATTCCAGGCAGCGCGCCGCATCCCGCCGTGCTGATTCCCGATTCGGCTATCGGAACCGACCAGGCATCCCAGTTCGTCTACGTGGTGGTGGAGAATGTGATCGAACGGCGGCCCATCAAGCCAGGCCCGATGGTCGATGGCTTGCGAGCTATCCGCGAAGGGCTGCACGGGGACGAAGTGTTGGTCACTGAGGGCCTTCTGCAGGCTCGTCCCAACGCCAAAGTAGAGACGGTTGCAGGTGTGATCGAGGCGGTGGATGACGGCCTGCCCGACGAGTACCAGGCCGTGCCTAGGGATCAGTGGATCTCACCCTTGCCCGAGCCCCTGCCTGAGGTCTCGTGGAATACCTCGCCAAGTTCGCTCGACCGCGTCCCCAGCCCGTCGCTCCACCCAGCCGGCGATGCGGGAATTACGGGCGACGCGGGCCCAGACAGCGATGCGGGACTTACGGGCGACCGGCCCGCGAGCACAACCCACCACCGCGACGCCAGCAGCAGAGGCGAGCCCTCATGAAATTTCCGCACTTCTTTATTGAACGCCCGATCTTCGCAGCAGTATTATCGTTCTTGATCCTCTTGGTGGGAGGCATCACCTACTTCTCGTTGCCGGTTTCGCAATATCCAAACGTCGCTCCGCCGACTGTCTTGGTGCGCGCCAGCTACCCGGGTGCTACTCCACAAGTCATCGCCGACACGGTTGCCACGCCCATCGAGCAGGAAATGAACGGCGTCGATGACATGCTCTACATGGAATCTTCATCCAGTTCCGACGGGACGATGCAGTTGACCGTCACCTTCCAACTGGGAACGAATCTGGATGACGCGCAGGTTTTGGTTCAGAACCGAGTGGCTATTGCAGAATCGAGATTGCCCGAACAAGTGCGGCAGATCGGTGTCACCACGACCAAACAAATTCCCGATATGCTGATGGTCGTGCATCTGAATTCGCCCGATCAAAGTCGCGACCAACTGTATATCAGCAACTATGCGTATCTGCGCGTCCGCGACGCGCTCATGCGGTTGGATGGTGTGGGTGAAATCCGCATCGCTGGCGGCAACGAATATGCCATGCGAGTGTGGCTGGATATCGAACAGATGACCCACGTGGACCTAACTGCGGGAGAGATTGTTCAGGCCATCCGCAGTCAGAATGTCCAGGTAGCCGCGGGGGTGATCGGCCAGCCGCCCATCGATCAAGGAGCCGACTTCCAGTTGAACGTGACCACGCAGGGGCGTTTGATCGAGGAGGAAGAATTTGGCAACATCATCGTCAAACGCGGCAGCGACGGCCGCGTGACTCGGCTGCGCGATGTGGCGCGCATCGAACTAGGTGCCCAGGATTACTCGCGTTTGAGCTATCTGGATGGCAAATCGGCCATCGCGGTGCTGGTCTATCAGCGGCCTGGGACAAACGCCGTTGAAACGGCCGCCGAAGTAAAACAGACGATGCGCGCCATGGCCAAAGAATTCCCCGAGGGGATCGGCTACGAGATTGCCTATAACCCCACCGACTACGTCGAAGAGTCGATCGACGAAGTCATCGTGACATTGTTCCTAACGACGATCTTCGTGGTGCTGACCGTGTTCCTGTTCTTGCACGGCTGGCGGCCAACGATTATCCCGGTCATCGCCATTCCCATCTCGCTGATCGGAACCTTCGCCGTGATGCAGTCCTTGGGAGTTACGCTCAACACGCTGTCGCTGTTCGGTCTGGTGTTAGCTATCGGGATCGTGGTCGACGACGCCATTGTGGTGGTGGAGAACGTGGAGCGACTGATCGCTGAGGGGATGGAACCGCGAGCAGCTACGCATCAAGCCATGGATGAAGTCGGCTCGGCGTTGATCGCCACGACGCTGGTGTTGGTCGCGGTCTTCGTTCCGACGGTATTTGTGCCCGGGATTAGCGGCCAGTTCTATCAGCAGTTTGCGCTAACCATTTCGATCTCGACGGCCATCTCGACTTTCGTATCGCTGACGCTCAGCCCAGCACTGTGCGCTCTATTGCTGCGTCCCAAGTCGGCACCTCACACGCGCTTTTCGCGAATTGTCGATTTTCTGTTCGGATGGTTTTTTCGATTGTTTAATCGGACGTTTGATTTCACCAGCAATGTCTATGCCGGCATCGTGGGACGCATCGTCCGCAAGTCGACGCTATCCATTGTGGTCTACGTGGTGCTGCTGATTTGCACCGGGCTGAGCTTTGGTCTAGTGCCCACGGGTTTCATTCCCGACCAAGATCAGGGGTACATTATCGTCAGCATCAATTTGCCTGACGGCGCATCGCTGTCGCGGACAGATGCGGTCACCCGTCGCGTGGCTGAGATCGGTGGGAAGATCGACGGAGTGGCTCACGCCGTGGGGATTGCTGGCCTCTCGGGGTCGACCTTCACGGTCAGTCCCAACGCGGCCGTTAGCTTCCTGCCGTTAGATGATGCCAAGGCACGCGCCGCGCGTGGACGCGGAGTGCATGTGATCGCCGATGAGTTGCGTCGCGAGGTGGCCAAGATCAACGAGGCTCAGGTGTTGATCATTCCACCGCCGCCCATCCGCGGGATCGGGCGTGGTGGTGGCTTCAAAATGTATGTGCAAGATCGGGGTGGCGCTGGGGTTGAGTCGCTCAACGCCGTCACGCTAGCGATGCTGGAAAAAGCCAACGCGCAGCCCGGAATCCAGCAGGCCTTTACCAATCTGCACATGAACGTGCCGCAGGTCTACGCCGACGTCGATCGCATTAAGGCGCAGATGCTCGACATCCCAGTCAACGATATATTCGAAGCCCTGCAGGTCTACTTGGGATCGGTGTACGTCAACGATTTCAATTTTCTGGGGCGAACCTACCGTGTGACGGCACAGGCGGAACCGGAGTTTCGGGACGAACCGAGCGACATAGTGAAGATTCGCACCCGCAGTGCGCGCGGCGCGACCGTTGCCCTGGGCTCGGTAGTGGATGTAAAGATGGTCGCCGGGCCAGATCGCTTGGTGCGTTTCAACCTGTTCCCGGCAGCCGACATCAACGGTTCCACCGTTCCTGGCTTTAGCACGGGCCAATCTTTGACGACGATGGAGAAATTGGCAGCGGAAAATTTGCCGGCTGGTTTCGGATACGAATGGACGGACATCGCCTTCCAAGAAAAACAGGCGGGCAATACGATCCTGTTTCTGTTTCCGCTGGCCGTGCTGTTCGTGTTCTTAGCCTTGGCAGCTCAGTATGAGAGCTGGCTCCTACCGTTAGCCATCATCCTGATCGTACCGCTATGTCTACTGTTTGCACTGATTGGCATTTGGTTCCGCGGCATGGACAACAATGTGCTCACGCAGATCGGTTTTATCGTACTGGTCGGATTGGCGTGCAAGAACGCCATTTTGATCGTGGAATTCGCCAAAGCTGAAGAGGATGCCGGCAAGGACCGCTTTCAGGCGGCCGTGGATGCTTGTCGCCTGCGGCTGCGGCCGATTCTGATGACCGCCCTTTCCTTCATTCTAGGCGTCGTGCCGCTGCTAGTGGCGACGGGTGCTGGATTCGAAATGCGTCGCGTACTCGGTACGGCGGTATTCAGTGGGATGCTCGGCGTAACCGTGTTTGGATTGTTTCTGACGCCGGTGTTCTATGTTTTGTTAAGGCGCTTTGCGAGCCGCGGGACAGCCCGCGACTGAGGATCGAGATCTGAGTTCTGGCCAATCAGTCTGGGGTGAAACGGATGAAAATCGCCGTGCCAACGGAGTCTGAGCGAATCGCGGGAGTGGACTCTGGTTAGAAAATGGACGGTTAGAAAATCCAGCCATCGAATTGGGCGAAACTCAGTGGCGGCACTGATATTCACTCACCGCCGAACGTAAGCTCGCGACGCCGCGGTGCAGAAGGCAGTTGCCAATCGGCACATGGTGCGCACAGATTTTCTAACCATCCATCTTCTAACCTTTGGCCCACCGTCCGAATATTCGCGGCTCTCGGGCCCGCTGTCGCCGGGGGGGCCCCGGGCGACGCGACGTTGGCTGACTATGTGCCTATGTTGACCGGCTAAGATAACTTAGTACCTATGTTGGCTGACACTTATTCTGGGCTGTTGACCGGCATGTGCCAGCCGCTTAGACCGCCTTGGATTTGGTGCGCGCTTCGCGCAGCCCACGGCTGAGAATGTCGCGGAGCATCGGCGAATAGTCCTCGTATTTGGCTTGGTCTGGCGAACCATTGGCAAACTGGAAGATCGCGTCGCGCGGCTTGGGGCTCAGCGCGATCAACGCACTGCTGACCGTACCGTAGTCCTTGCCGCGGACAACCATGGTTGCGCGGCCGGCCGGCGAAGGTGCGCGAGCAAAGACCTTGCTGGCGACTGCTAAGAACTTGACGGGGGAGTCGAGCAGTTGCAGTGTCAACAAGCGATGCGCCAGGCTGACGCGCTCGTCGAGTGGATCGTTCAGATTCTGGTTGCCGATGATGTTCAGCCCCTCCTCCAAAGGAACTGCTTCCGGCTCTTGATCGCCGTAGATGACCCAGCCACTTTCCGCATCGCAGACAACCAGGTTGTGGTTTTCGTAGCGATGGGTCATGAGTTCTTCCATGGCTTTGTCGACTCCTTTGCGGGCGCTGGTGCATCGCAGGACTTCCCGCGCCAACAGGCCGCGACTGCGCGCCCCGAAAGCGTCGCTGGGCCCACGACGACTGCACACGCCAACGAACATGCCGTGTTGATTCACCCCGAGCCAAGTCCCTCCTGCACGCTGATCCATACCGCACAGCACACGCGGCTTGCCGGACTGGATCGAAGGAGTCTGCGAGGGTCGGTCAAAATATTCTTCCCGATTCGCAGCAACAAGGATGGGGCTCTCTGGAACGAGACGGTAGAGAACAGCCAGTAAGCACATCGATATGTGATTTCTCTCTACGAGTAATCGGATGGAGATGAGGAAGGGTAATTAACTTGAAATCGACTCCCTCGAACGATGCCAACAATCTACCGCCCAGACGCTTAACAAAACACCCCCTGATGGGGGTTCATTCCGTTTATTTGCCAGTTGGCAAAGGGCTGAGCCTCTACAAACGCGAAAAAAAACGCCCTTAAGCCCGTCAAATACCCGAATCGGCAGAGCTTATCAGGCCGCGGCTGCCGCTGCGTCTATTTCCCATTTGCAAGCTGAGGATACTTCCCATGTACACACTGCGGCTATTTTCCATCCTCAGCAGACGGTCGGCGCGTTTTGAGAAAGAAGTCGAAGAAGCGAAAGGCCTGCTCATTGGATTCGGTCGTGGGTGAATGTCCTTCGCGCATGGTCATAGCCACGCGATCGGTAAAGCCGAGCAGCTTATTAATATCGATGGTATGGTTCAGAGCGATCCAGTGATTGGGCCGGTCCTGTGCGCCGCCGGAGACTAGAAACGGTCGCGGTGCCATCAAGGAGTGCAGCTCATGCATGTCTCGATGCTCTGCCACCAACGAGCGATAGGCACCCGTGCGCGGGTTGTCGTCGCTTACCAAGCCGCGCTTTCGCTGCTGGTCTGGCGAGCGGCTGAGGTCTTGACCGAGGTACCAGGGGTCCCAGTAATTTGCACTGGGATCGGCTTCATTCCACACGATGCCCGGGTCGCTCCACACGGCACAGGCGAATTTGTCGTGCAGGCACGAGGCGTACATGGCCCACTTGCCGCCGTAGGAATGTCCGATGATGCCGATGCGATCCGGCTGAACTTCGGGTAGCGATGCCAGCAGATTGCAGATGTTGGCGGCAGTGTAGGCAAGATAGGATAGCGGTTGGATCGACTCATATAGGGTCGGCTTGCGAACATCCTCACCGTTGGTCGAGCCCAAGCAGAGCGTGACGTAGCCGCGCTGGGCAAGTTGCAAGCCAAAGTCGCGCGAGCCAAGCCATTTTTCGGTCAGACCGGCAGCGTCGGCCGAGTTATACCATGTCACCAGTACGGCCGGAAATGGGCCCTCGCCGTCGGGCACGAACAGGTATTCCGGGCCGATAAACCGGTTGGCGGCGACTTCGATCTCGATGGTGTGCCGCGTGTAGTTGTCCACGTGCTCGGATGCCAGGATCTTCATCCGCGGACGCTCAAGCAGTGCCGGCCACTGGCCCATCACGGAGTGCCAGTAAGTGCGGATCTCCTCGCGGCGCCGCGCCCAGTCCTCGGGCGTGCGCACCTGCGCGGTCCCATTGGCGGCCTCTTTTGCAGTCTCACCATCGAAGGTTAGCAGCGAGCGGTACTTGCCCAGCTTGCCCTGATATACCTCAGGCACGGTAAAAAATTCACTCAGTTCATCCCATTTCGCGGCGCGATCGCCAGCATCCGCAGCGCTATCGGCGGGGCCAGCAGCAGCGGCTTTCGGGACAGCCTGCGGGAGCTCATCTGCCAAGACAGCCGAGGAGCTGCTAGCCGCGGTGCCACACCAGCCGACCGCGAGCCAGCAACTGAGCCTGCTGATTTTCTGGAGCCAACCTATACAAGTCATGCGCCCGGCGGGCTGATGCGAATCGCTGTCGTACATTAACTTCTCCTGCATTTCTGCCTTGGTTTGGTGAGTGCGATTGTCTAGACTGAACGCCGCTGCGGAGATGTGACTAGTAGCTTGGGACGCTGATTTAGTTAACGCATGGTTGCAGCATAGTCGCACGACCGCTCCGCCGGTCGTAATTGATCGCCATAGTC
>JBEBXX010000111.1:0-6862 GCA_040391435.1 Aureliella helgolandensis
ACGACAAGAAGGCCGACGACAAGAAGGCCGACGACAAGAAGGCCGACGACAAGAAAGCCGACGAGAAAGCCGGCGGCAGGAAAGAGACGCTGCCGCAGGCCGAAGCGCCAGCCGCCGCCGCCGCCGCAAGTGATGATGCGTCGCAAGCCCGCTGGCAGCCGCGCAGCGGTGAGCGCATTGCCGTTGTGGGCAATTCACTCGCCGAGCGAATGAACCTATTCGGATACTTTGAAACGCTGTTGCATACTCGCTTTCCGGAAGAGCAGTTGGTGTTTCGCAATTTTGGCTGGCCAGCCGATGAAGTCGGCCACCAACAACGGCCCGACAACTACACCACGATCGACGACCCGTTGAAAGTTTTTGGCCCTGAGACCTTTATCTGCTTCTTTGGTTTCAATGAGCACTTTGCTGGAGCCAGCGAAGAGCAGTTGAAACAGTTTAAAGAGCGCTATCGCCAGTGGATTGCTGAGCAAGAGAGCCAGTTCTCCAAGCCAGACCGCGCGGTGCACTTCGTATTGGTGTCGCCGATTGCGTACGAGCAGACGGACAATCCACTGCTGCCGGACGGCGAGTCCAACAATGCGGCCTTGGCTAAATATTCGATGGCGATCAAGGAGTTGGCCGAGGAGTTGAACTGGCCTTTCATCGACCTGTTCACAGTTTCCCAGGCAGCGTTTGCTAAGGAGGCTGGAGCGCAGCTCACGATGAACGGGATCCACACCAATGAACAGGGGGACCGGTTGGTCTCCGCTGCGTTAGATCAGCAGCTATTCACTTCGCCTCACCCGTTGGGCATGGATGTAACACCGTTTGACAAGGTGCGAGCGGCGGTCAACGACAAGTCGTGGTACCACCTGCAAGATTATCGAATGCTCAACGGCTGGTATGTCTATGGCGGACGGCGGACGTGGGATACCGAGACTTTCCCCGGTGAATTCCAGAAGATTCGCAAGATGGTCGAAGTTCGCGATAGCTACGTTTGGGATCTGGCGGCTGGTAAACCAGTACCACCCGAGCCGGACGATTCGGGTACTGGCGAAGTCTTTATTCCCGAAACGATGTTCGGTACGCGCGATGAAGGATTTCGCCAGGGGCGTGAACCCAAGACGTTGGTCTATCCGACTCCCGAAGAGTCGATCGCGCAAATGGCTGTGCCCGAGGGCTTCGAGGTACAACTATTTGTTTCCGAGCAGGATTTCCCTGAGTTTGCCAACCCGACGCAAATGGCGTTTGACGCCAAGGGGCGGCTATGGGTTTCGTGCATGATCAATTATCCGCAGTGGTTGCCCGGGGCCGCTAAGCCTGGCGATAAATTGTTGATATTTGAAGACACCGATAAAGATGGCAGAGCCGACAAGTGCATTACGTTTTACGACAAACTGATCTGCCCCACGGGCTTTGAATTCCATCAAGATGGGGTGCTAGTGGTCGACGAGCCGCGAATCATTTTCTTGCGTGATACCGACGGGGACGATCAAGCCGACGATATGACACAGGTCATCGATGGCATCGCCACCGATGACACGCACCATGCCATGGGAGCCTGGGAATGGTCGCACGGTGGGTTGCTGTATATGCTCGAAGGCGTGTCCATGTCGACCACGCTGGAATCCCCGTGGGGACCGTTTCGCAGCAAAGGCCCGTCGGGCGCTTATATGCTGGACCCTCTGTCATGGAAGTTCCGTCACTTGCGGACGCCCGGCTACGGCAATCCGTGGTGCATGGTGTTTGATCGCTGGGGACAAGGCGTTATCGGGGATGGAACCAACGCGCAGCAGCACTGGACCAGTCCGCTATCGGGTTATGAAGTTCCCTCACGACGTACCCTTCGACCGAACTTTGATAATGAGGGCATGCGTCCGGCTGTAGGTAATGAATTCCTGGTGAGTCGGCATTTCCCGGACGAAGTCCAGGGACAGTTTATCTACGCGTGCGTGATCAATATGCACGGTCTTCCGCGTTTTGAAGTGGGCGATGAAGAGGGGACTGCCGGGTTTGCCGGAAAACGCATCGAAGACTTGCTGGATTCGACCGATATGTTCTTTCGCCCCATCGACCCGCAGATCGGACCCGACGGCGCGTTGTGGTTCGGCGATTGGTGCAATGCATTGATCGGTCACATGCAGTACTCGCAGCGCGACCCAAATCGCGATCACGAACATGGGCGCATTTATCGCTTGGTCTACAAAGAAAAGCCGCTGATCGAGCCTGAGTTGCAAGCTGGCAAATCCATCAACGAATTGCTGGAGCAGCTCACCAGCTACGAACCCCGCACTCGCTATCGCGCTCGTCGCGAGCTGCGTGGCCGCGACGCGCAGGACGTGCTGGCAGCAGTTGACTCGTGGATCGCATCTCCTGACAGCGACGCCAACCAACTCTGTGAAGCGATGTGGTTGCAGGAGAGCTTCCGGCAGTTATCTACCGAGCTGGTTGCGCGGGTCATGGACAGCGACGACTTCCATGCGCGGGCCGCTGCCGTGCATACCGTAGCTAATGAGGTAGAGCGCTATCCTCAGGCGCTGCAGATTTTCAAAGCGGCCATAGCTGATCCACATCCACGCGTGCGCCTAGAGGCGGTGCGCGGGCTGAGCTTCATACAAACAGCCGAGGCTTTAGAAGTCGCCTTGCAGGTGCTCGAGATGCCGCTGGATTACTGGATCGAGTACACGCTTGAGCACACTCTGCACGCGCTCAAGCCGCTGGGAGACGCGGCTGAGGCAAAGGGCGAGCTGCTAGCCGGTGCCAGCGACGAGGCCAAGGACTACTACCAGACGTACAAGCTTTCCAACGGTCCCGGTGGCCAAGCGGTCAAGCCGTTAAGGGACGCTGAAGATCCAAGCTTGAGCGAAGCGCGGCGCGAAGCGGCGATTCAAACTCTGGCGGGTATTGGCGGGGGCAACGCCAAGAATGGCGAGCTGGTTTACACTCGCGTCTGTTCGGCCTGCCATCGCATCGGTGAGATTGGCAAGGCTTTCGGTCCCTTGCTGGATGACGTCGGTTCCCGCTACACCAAGCCAGAGCTGATTCGCAATATCCTGTGGCCCAACGCCACGATCGCCAAGGGTTATGAGACAGTACAAGTCCTGACCGTCGACGGCGCGATCTTCAACGGTTTCGTGCTAGGCGAAACGGAAGAGACGTTGACGCTGGGCGTGGCCAGCCAAGATGGCAAAGGGCATGAGCAGATCATCGACAAGGATGACATCGAACTGCGCAAGGAAATGAAAGCCAGCTCGATGCCTGAGGGACTGGTGAAGACGATTGCACCCAGCGAGTTCCTAGACTTGGTGGCCTACTTAGGCCAGCAGACCAAGTTTGTCCTGCGCGAAGATGGTTGGATCGAGACTGGATCGCCGGAAGTGGGTGAGCTGCGGACGCATGGCGAATGGGAAGAAATATCTCGCGATGCGCAGTTGCAACTGGGCCTTAACTTCCCCGAGCACTGGAGTTCGCAAGCCAATTTGCTGCTCAGTGCTACAGACTCGCAGGCACATGAATTCCTCTTCCACTCGCCCAATGAGGGGAACAGTTCCCCGGCGATTGCCATTCGTTTAGCTCAAGAGTGTGAAGTGGCGCACATCGAGATCGAGAATCGTCGCGAGAAGCAATTTTACGATCGCGCGCGGGACTTGGCGGTGTGGATCTCGCAGGACGGTCAGGACTGGAAGCGGGTTTGGAAATCGGCCAGTCCGGCGGAACGCTATGCTATCGACCTGCCGAGCGGTTCGCGGGCGCGATACATCAAGATCGGACTCGACGGCAGCGGCATCCTGCATTTGAACCAAGTTGTGGTGTATGGAAAACGTCTGTGAGTACCAGCTCGTGGTTGTTTGCGATATATGAATCGCAAACTGAATTAAGAACGCAGAATTTTGACAGGAAGTTAGGTACGCATGTCCCGCAACTCTGACCCGCAGTCGTCTAAGTCCCCTGCAAAGTCTGGTGATTCGGCCTTGCCTGAAACTGCGGGCAGGCCTGCGGTAGGTACGCCTGCCGTGGCCAATGGCACCGACTATGCGCGTTTCCCTGAGGCGCAAGGGGAGGACGTCAAGGAGCGGCCTCAGCCGGCGGATGAGCCGACGGATGACAGCGACAGTCATGTCGCGCACACCGATTTGCTCGATACGATGCGGCGCACGATCGATCGTCTGGAGAAGGACGAGACGGCGCGTGGCGACCTCAAGATCCTCAGCCGCACGATGCGTGAGTTGCGATATGCCTTCAAAGTTTTCCAGCCCTACCGGCGACGCCGCAAGGTGACGGTATTTGGTTCCGCGCGAACTATGCCCGAACAGCCGACGTATCAGCAGGCGGTGGCCTTTGGTCAAGCCATGGCGCGCCATCACTGGATGGTCATCACCGGTGCGGGTGGCGGGATTATGGAAGCCGGGCATCTGGGGGCTGGGCGGGATTTATCGATGGGGCTGAACATCATGCTCCCTTTTGAACAGAGTGCCAATCCGTTCATCGAAGGGGATCCTAAGCTGGTGACGATGAAATACTTCTTCACTCGCAAGTTGATGTTCGTCAAAGAATGTAGCGCCGTGGTATCACTGCCCGGTGGCTTTGGGACGCTTGACGAAACGGCTGAACTGCTCACGCTGCTGCAAACCGGCAAGCAGACGATGCTGCCGGTAGTATTGCTCGATGAACCGGGAGGAGATTTCTGGCGACAGTTCGGTGACTTTATCGACAATACGCTGTTGCGCGATGGGATGATCAATCCGGAGGATAGGTCACTATATATGATCACCGATAGCGTGGAAGAGGCGGTGCAAGAGGTGCTGGAGTTCTATCGCGTCTATCATAGTATGCGCTACGTAGGAGAACACCTTGTGCTGCGCATCTGCCAACCGCTCAGCGCGGAGGTGTTGGCTGAGCTCAACGACCGCTTTGCGGATATCTTAGTCAGCGGAGAGATAGAGCAGATAGCTGCGCTGCCAGCAGAATCCAACGAGCCGGACTTGAGCGAGCTACCGAGAATCCGCATGCATTTTGATCGCAAGCATTTGGCGCGATTGCGGCAGTTGATCGATGCCATCAACGCGACCTGTCCCACCTGTGAAGTGGCGGCAGTGAGCAGTTTCGATCCGACATAAGAGGCGACATAATCGAAGCTGCCGTCCGGCGGCTTACGCCGCCGGCAGGGATATGTCGCCCTCTGGGCTGGTCCATGCATGGCTGGGGCTAAGCCGCGCGCACGGCCGCTGAGCCATTGGCTAACCAGCGTCGAATGTTCTCAAGTTCACTGCCCCAGGCACCGCCGATGCGTTTGTGGCAGAAGGCATGGAATAGCAGGTCTACGGTTTCGCACAGCGTGCGAATCGACTCGATGCGGTCCTCTAGACCATAGTCGTCGTTGTCCGGGTCGGTGTGTATTTTGGCACCCGCTATAGCAAACGTTTCGGCTTGCAGCACGAGGTCAACCTGCTGGCCATTGCGTACGATGGTCAGCCCCGTTTTGCGGGGGAGCTTACCGGAGCGAATGGCTTGCAAGGCTTCGGGCAACTTCACTGGCGATTCGGCGGAGATTGTCTCCTTGCCCGATTCTCCGTTGGGGCATTCCAGAGACAGCGTTTTGGTGAGCATCACGGTGACTTCCGAATCATCGGCCAAAGCGATGGTATCGGTTACGTTTTCTAGCGTCCACCACAACCACATCATAAATTCGTTGCCGAGATAGTCGGGCTCTTGGCGATGTTCGTTGGCCCACGCAATTCCGCTTTGAGGTTGATTGGGCAGGAAGTTGGCCGGGAGCAATTCGTCGTAGGCGGCTTGTTGGCCGTGCTCGATGGCCCACTGGTGCGCAATGGTTCCAGCGGAGATGCGGGTGAGTTCGACTTCGAAGGCGCGCTGCAACAATTCCGCAGCGTGGCCCACGGCGTTGGCACCCGAGCCGCCGAAGTAGAGCGTGCTCAGCCTGAGATCCCACAGCAGCGGGAACTGGGCCATTTTGCGATACTTCCCGGTAGCCGCTTCGACTGAACAGCGCTGCTCCACCGCTTCTTTTGCTTCTTGGCGCTGCGCCTTGGTTGGGCGACCGCTGGAATTGTCTTTGGCAAGCGCGGCCAGCTCCATCTGCAGCCAAGCTTTGCGAATCGCTGATGGAATCGTGTTGGTATCGATGCGCACTGCACAGTGCAGCGACTCATTGATCACGTTCTTCTCCAATGAGAAGTCGTGATCGAATAAGTGCTCACCGGCCAAGAAGCCGACGAGTACGTTTTCTTCGGAAACGGATTCATTTTTACCGCCCGCCAACTGCGCCAGAGCATCCAGATGCTGCTGCTCAAACTGCGACGATTCAAATCCGCTGACTGTGTAACGTTCAAAACCAAGGCTTCCCGACAAAAATGCCATGCTTGATTCTACCTTTGTGTGTGAGAGGCCAGAGAAATGGTGGGTCGTGTGAGGTATCGACCAGCGCGGGTCGCAGGCTGAAAAAAACAATGGCTGGCGTGTAAGCTCAACCGAGTGCGTGCAAACAAGACGATACGCATCACGGCAATAATACGGCAGGATTACCCAGCGGGTCTGTCCGCTACTTCGCCGGGCCACCGACTCGCTAATTCCGGAAAAATTGCTCGCAAGACTTGCCAACTGCCTCATTGTGTGCTCGCCAGCAGCCGGCCGGCGGTGCGGCTGCCGCTCAAGCCGGGCGAGCGACGAGCTGGCCGTGCGCTGTCCCGTAGGAAATGCTGCCTTTGCCGGGTATAGTGTGTCCTTTAACGTGGGATAAGCGCTCTGTCTGGCACAAGTGGAAAAGGCGGGCCGGAAGTCTCTACCAACGCGAAACGCCCGCCTGCAAACCTCCGCTTCGGGAACTGACGGCCTGGGAAGTGGGCCTAGCGTCGCCTTCATG
>JBEBXX010000112.1:0-6855 GCA_040391435.1 Aureliella helgolandensis
AATATCGGTAAACAATTCATCCTGACTGGGCTTGCGCCAGGTGACTAGGTCGGGTGGTTTATTGGCGAAACCGGGCATGCCCATCATGGCTGAGCCACCCGCCCCGCCCATCATCCCGGTCATGCCTCCCATGGCACCCATACCGGGGCCGCCCATGCCTGCTCCACCCATCGCACCAGCCTCTGCGCCGTAGCCACCATCGCCGTAATCGGAGCTACCCATCATGCCACCAGGTCCGCCCATCATGCCGCCTGGACCGCCCATCATGCTGCCTGTGGCGGAGTTGTTGGCTTTGCCAATCCAGTCGACGCCGATGATTTCGGCCAGGCGTGGCATCTGTTCGTCAAAATAGATGGCGTAGGACTGCAATTCGACTTTGGAGATTTCGCGAGGCAGTACTGGATATGTAAGTTTGATCTCGATGGGATAGTACTTTTTGATCTTATTGACCAGCACGGGATTATTGATGGCTTTGGGCCACTGCAAGAATTGTGCTTGGCGTTCGTACTGGCTGGCCCATGCGATGCGCACATCGTCGCTAAGCGCATTGATGATCTCCGACATCTTCTGTTGCGACACGGCGTTGGGGTGAGTTGGTATCGATGCGCTGACGGTTTTGATGTCGCCGATATTCTTATCCAGGGCCGCTTTTTGCGTTTCGTTGAGCTTGCCAATTTGGGAGCTGGCCAAAAAGTAGCCGGCGATCGCCAGCAGTACGGACATGCCGGTGATGATCCAGAACTGTAGTTTGACAAGCTTGGATAGCAGCGTCTTGACTTGATCCATGGCTCGAATTCCTGAGAGCAGTAGCTATTGATGAGTATGTTGATAAGTGTGCCGGCGGTGAATCAAATAGTAATTGGGTTCAACCGGCGTTGGCGGCCAAATCGTCTGGATTCTCGGCATTGGCTTCCGCTTCGGCCGCGGCGGCTTCCTCCGCGGCGCGTTTGGCAGCCATGCGGGCGGTCAGCGGTTGCGGCCGCCAGATAAACTGCAGTTTGAATACAAATTTGGGAGCTTCGAAGTACTGTTTGACATTGGGGTCAATCTTGGGATTGACGGGGCCGCCCTGCAGCCCTGCACCGCCGGCCATCCCGGTCATGCCCATGCCGCCACCGCCCAGCATTCCGCTCCCCATGCCCATGGTCATATCGGCACCCGGACCGTAGCCGCCCCCGCCCATCATGCTCCCGCCCGCCATGCCACCGCTGGCCCCGGATAGCCCGGCGGCTTTCATCATCTTCTTCCATTCGGGATTGGGAATGCGATTGTGTTCGATGAAGCGCCCGCTGTCCAACACGAAGGGCTGGCTGATGCCCAGCTCTTGGTAGGTGAATTCGATGGGTTGGCCATCCTTGCCGGGTAAGCTGACGCTACCGGTCTCCAGTTCATGCACTAGGTGCTTGAGCACAAAGCTCTCGCGCTCTTCGAAATCGGCTGCGTATTTGATGTCGTTGTGGTAGTGGAAACCATCGATCTGAAACACGATACCTGCATCGCCCTCAGCTCCTCCGTCCAGGCTGCCGAACTCCGCTGAGGAATCGCTCGCGAGTGTATCGCTAGTATCCGTAATCGCAGTTTCGCCGCTCATCTCATCCGCTTCGTCTTCGGCAGAGATCTTGAGCAGTCCAAGCATTGTCAGCCGCGAACGCTTGTCCTCCTCGTACCCTTCCATAACCCGCGGGGTCATGTAGCGGCTAAGGTCATCGTAGTATTTGGTTTCGATCTTGGTGACGTGAATGTCAGGCCGATCGATGTACGGCAATTCGTCGGGCGATGGAATGGATTTGACATCAAAATCGGCCGGACGCTGCAGCGCATTGGAGACGGCCGTCAAAATTTCCATCCATAGGATGCGACGATCGCTACTGCCGCTGACCTCGGTACCGATCGTCTCCAGCAGGTCGACCTGATTCTTTTGCGTGGCATCCGTGGTCATTTCCGCGTCGCTGGTCGTCTTGGTCTTTTCGGCGGCAGACATCGCCGATTGCCACTTGTCGGGATGGACGTAAGCCCAGCGATTGCCGGCGAACAGCAAGTTGCCGGCCAGCCCTATCAGCAGCGTGGCTGCGGCGGCGACGGCCCAAGGTTTCTTGGAGCGGATCAAACGCTCCGTGAGAACTTCCTTGGGCACCAAATTAGTCGTGATCGGTCCCAGGCCCAGGCCTTGTAAACACAATCCGTAGACCGGTCCAAAGGCGGCGATGTGATCTTTAAAGGCAGCCGCGTTGGTAACTTCACTCCCGCCGAGCAGCGCGAATGAGTCGAGCACATCGACTTCCATCGCCAGGTTTTTGCTCAGGTACTGCGACAGGCCGGGGAGCTTGACCGAGTTGCCGAGCATCAGGATCGAACCGATTTCGGCCTTCTTGTTGATGCTGCGGAAAAAGCCCATCGAGCGCTGCACTTCGGTGACCAGATCGTTGAACACCGGTCGCATGGCTTGGAAAATCAGCTTGGGATCATCGGCCTCCATGGCATTGCGCTTGAGGTGCTCTGCTTTGGCGAAGGTGAGCTTGAGATCTTTGGTCAGTTGGCGCGTGAAGTGGTTGCCCCCAAGGGGCATGCTGCGCTGCCACACGCGGTAGCCATTGGTGACGATCAAGTCGGTCGCATCGGTTCCCATGGCCAGCACAACGGTCGACTTGGGAGGGTGCTCACTGTCGTAAGGGGACTCTTGGTCGTCGGCCATCTTGCGGTCGTAGGTGACCATGTTGTAGATGCTCAGCGGTGCCAACTGCAGCATGTCGACTTCGATATCCGCCACTTGCAACGGTTTGAGCACGCGGTAGACCGCATCGCGCTTCATGGCGAACAGGCCTACCTCGCTGTCCAGTGCAAAACCATCGGAGACTTCGCCGCCGGCCATCAGTTGGTAATCCCAGATGACGTCGTTTAGATCAAACGGGATCTGCTGTCGGGCTTCGTACTTGACGATGTCGGGAATCTTCTTCAGTTCCACTGGTGGGGGTTTGAAGAATTTGGCAAGTCCACTTTGGCCGGGCACGCTCAGGCAGACTTTGGTATTTTTCAGTTCATTGCGTTTGACGAACGTATCGAGCGCCTCGCGGACCATCGTCTCAGGATCCGACTCAGGCTGGCTGAGGATTTTCGGATACTCGATATAATCAAACGCCTCGGCTACGACTTGGTCACCGTCCAGCCGACAACACAACGCTTTGAGCGCGCTTTGTCCGATTTCGATTCCCCACACTGAAGTCGCTTTGGCCATTGATATAGCATCCTCTAAACTTACTAACTGACCGCTGTCGGCCTAGACACGCGCCTGAATAGGTTCCCTCACCCTATCAAGAGTATCGAGATCAGCCCCCCTATGTCAAATTTCTGAGCTTCCCAAGCAACAGATTTGTCGATTTTTAGCATTCTTAACCGTTTGAACTCCCCCATTGGGCCTTTCCAGATGAAACTTCGCGACTGTGTACTGCTTTTAACGAGCTACGAACTAGATAGCTTTCCGCGCACCCTACCACCGCTCGAAGCGCGTGGATTGCTCAGCGGCTGGATCGGGCTGTGGCACCCGCGACTGCTGGCAGCCCTGCAAGCGGTCCCGCGCTGGCAGTCGGCCGCACAACTGCCGGGCGAGCTGCACGACATCCTGTTTGTGCTCCCTTCGATCTCGACAGACAAGCTGGAAGCGGGCGGCGAGCAGCGGATCGCGGCGGCCGGCGGCCAAGTGCTGCGTCCGGCAGATCACTCATGGCGGACTTTTCAGGAGGAACTGCTTGCGGTCGCTGACCAAGCCGGCCTGCTGGAGCCTAGCTCCCCGGTGCCCGCCCCGGCAGACTCCGCGGCTACTGCGCTGGTCGAAGAGCTGCGCGACGATTTCGCCGCCTTGGGCTACGCCTACCTGCAGATTCAGTTGATGACTCGACAACTGCGGTACACCAGCAACCTCGACCTGCAGCAGTTTGGCCAGCAGCTAACTTCGGCTGCAACGGCCGCGCTGGCCGGCGACGGGGCCGAAGCGGAGCGCTGGTTGCAGTCGTGCTTCGACGCGCTCGGCCAGGAGCGCGACCACTACTACTCGCTGGATGTGCATCTGATCGACATTACGCTGCTGGCCCCCACCACGCTGGGCAAATCGCTGACTGAACAGCTTGCCCGTGCAGGCCAGCCCCAGTCGCCTCTCACATCGTATGTGGCCTGCGGGCAATTGCTGCGACAGTGGGCGCAGGCGAACCCGCAGAGCTTCGATCAATTTAAGTCCGCGATCGCGCAACGCCATGCAAGTTTAGTGGGAGGCTTGGACATCGAGCGGCCGCATCCGCTGATGAGCCGCGAGGGAATCGCCCGCGATTTTAGCCGCGGCCGAGCCGCGTATCGCGACTGCGGTTTCGATCCGCCGCGCGTGTTTGCCCGGCACACATATGGCCTGAGCCCAGACAGCGTCCCCATGCTCCGCCGCTGGGGCTTCGAAGGCTGCCTGCTCATCGCTTGGGCCGAGGGTCGCTACCCGCACGGAGCGCAGCCCAAGATTTCATGGGAGGCTCCCGATGGAACATTTCTGTCCGCGCTGGCCACCGAGGTGCTCGATGCGGCCGATCCAACCAGCTTTCTAGCCCTGGGCTGGAAGATCGGCGATGCACTCGAACACCAACACGTGCCCACCCTAGTGCTTGCCCACTGGCCCAATCGAAGATGCGAATTCGCGGATCTGCTATCGCGCATCTGCCGCCGCACTCCCGCGCTGGGCAAATGGAAGTTGGCCGACGAGTATTTCGCCGATACCGATCAGCCATATCACCAAGAGCGACTCGGGGCCGAGGGTTTTCGATTTAACTGGTTGAGACACGCGGCCGATGGCACCATGCCAACTGGGCTGGATCGCCGTGCGGGCCAGTCGACCAGCGAGGCTGCGGGTAGGGCTGCGGCGGACGGCCAGGCTGGTGCGGCTCAGTGGCGCGTGACCACTCAGCTCAATCATCAGTTGCAGGCTCGCTGTCGCGGCCTGCAGAATCTGCTCAATCTGGCTTGGCAACTGGAGCATTTTCATCGCTTGGGCAAAACCTCCCCCGCCGCCCAGCCGGCCGCTGATCGTTCGCTAGCTGATAGCTCGGCCACGGACATCTCGCCCACGAACATCTCGCCCGGTGATAGCTCGCCCAGTGACATTTCGCCCGCTGATAGCTCGTTCACCACAGTCGCTACCGCAGCGGGTACCACTGCCGCAGCTACAACTGCAGCCACAGCCGATGAAGTTCCCAAGGCGGCGTCCGCTGAGGCTGAACAAGCTGGGCATCGCTTGCCGCCACTGTCGGACTGGGCACCGGAGTATGCGCAGTTGGTCGAGCTGGTCGATAGCTTGTGGGATGCTCCCAGCCGCGCGCCAGACGTTGCCGCACAGGCCAGCGAGCTGGCCGACCGCTTGCGGACAGCGACCCTTGAACGCTTGGGCCGCCACCTGCACACCGCAGGCATCAAGAGGTCGGACGCCGCGGCTGTGCACCACGGGCGTCTGCTGGTCAACCCGCGCTGCGCTCCGGTACGAGTCATCACACACACGCTGGCCGATCAGCAACTGGGCCAGGGCGAGACTTGGAATTTTGCCGAAGGGCGCGTGGGAAAGGGGCGTGTGACCTGCGTCGACATTCCATCGCACGGATTCGTCGTGACGCCAGTCCAGGCGGCTCCTTCTCGGACGAGCACCAAGCAGCGTCCCTTGGGCGATGCGGGTGGCCTGCTGCACAACGAATTTCTAGAGCTGCAGATCGACTCTGCTCGCGGCCACTTGCGCAGTCTGCACGTACCGGCCAAGCGGGGAAATCGTCTGAGCTTGATGATCGCCCGCCGCGACCAGCTTCCCAGCGACGCGCGGGCAGCCGACAAGCCGGGGGCGAGTTCGGGGGCGAGTTCGCTGCGACTCTCGGAGATGGTGGCTACCAACGTGGAGATGCTGACCAGCTCCAATATCTGCGGCGTGATCAGCGCCGAGGGGTATCTGCAGTTCGACGGGCAACGCGTGGCTGACTTCCGCATCATCTATGAAGTCTGGCGCGGCAGCCGCATCGCAGAAGTCAACATTCGCTTACAGAACTTGCAGCCGCTGGCATCGGATAACCCGTGGCAGTCGGCCTACGTGCTGCGCTTAGCTTGGCCCAGCGAAGCGGCCATCCTGCGGACCTATTCTGCCGGCCAGCGGCACACCTGGGCAGCCGGCCGCGGTGTGTCTCCGGCACTGATCGAGATCGACGAGGTGGACTACCGCACGCACTACTTGACCGGTGGCTTGGCCTACCACCGCCGCAGCGAGGAACGCTTTCTAGAGACCATCTTGGCCAGCGCCGGCGAGTCGCAGGTGGAGCAGCGCGTGGGCGTCGGCGTCGACCTGCCGCATGCGAACCTAGCCGCGGAACAGTTTCTGGACACGCCCTACGAAATCGATCTGGGCCGCTCGCAGGCCATCGCTCCATCGAGCGGCTGGATGGCCACCGTAGACCAACGCAACGTGGTCGTGCAACTGGAGTCGCCGCTGGTCGACCACAGCGGTGCGCTAGTTGGAGTGCGGCTGTTTGTCTGCGAGCTCGAGGGCAAGGCGACGAGCGCTCGCATCGGCCTGCTGCGCGAGGTCGCCTCGGCGATGCGCGTCGACTACTTGGGAGGCAAGATCAGCCAGTTAAATGCTGTGCACGATCGCATCACCATCGCCCTGCGGGCCCACGAGCAAGTCAACGTGGATGTGCTGTGGCAGCTCTAGGGAGGATTTTGAAATTCGTCGCAAGCTAGAAGCTTACGCCACGGTGGGGTATGCATCCTGCTTGCCAGCGATTTTTTGAAGATCCTCGCAAGCTAGAAGCTTACGCCACCTCGCAAGCTAGAAGCTTACGCCACGGTGGG
>JBEBXX010000113.1:0-6834 GCA_040391435.1 Aureliella helgolandensis
ACGAAAAGACTACTAAAGAACGGTTATGTTCCTTGAGCCGGAGCTGGAGTAGGCTGCCAAACGTCTGGCCCCTGCAGGGAGTTGGGTAGTTTGCCATAAGAAGGGGCGGATAGGTCCCCGTTCCACAAGATCGCACCAGGAGCCGCTGGTGGTTGGAACATAGGCCGAGTGGGCAACGGGTGAAAACGGGGATAAGCCGGCGGTTCCGGCAAGTCTCGCCTAGCTCTCCACTCGGCCAAACGCTTGGGTACTGGCCAGGCTACCAAGTGCCGCTGCGGTAGTGGCGACAGCCAATCCGCTGGACACCCATCGTCGCATGCCTGTCCGCTCTCCGCCACGCCCGCATAGCTGAAATCGCCAACAACTTCGCTGCAGCAGCCGTCGCTCGCCCCATAACCACCTAATCTATCTGCATCCAGTCCATCCAGCGGAGTGCTCGGTATACTCAGCACATGACAGCCGCTGGTCAACAGCCCTAAAACAAGCAGAATGCATCGAATTGTTTTGGAAGGGTTGATCATGGGACAAGGTTGATCATCAAGTGATCATAAAGGATTGATGATCATGAGGCGTTGAAGTTGCAGCGCGGTAGTTCGCCGATTGAGCCATCCCACTAATGCTTCCATCGGTCGCTCGGGTGGTGCCGCTTGAACCCATTGCACTGTTCAGAACCAACGAAAGTCGATTTAATTAGTACATCGTTGATTTTTATAGTCGCCCGACCGCTCCGCCGGTCGGAATCGATAGTCGCCCAACCGCTCCGCCGGTCGGAATCGATAGTAGCCCGACCGCGCCGCCGGTCGGAACTAAGAATACGAATCGCCGGCGCGTTTCGGCGACTATGGGTCGGAACGAAGAATACGAACCGGCGGAGCGGTTCGGCGACTATGGGTCGGACTAAGAGTACGAATCGCCGGAGCGATTCGGCGACTATCGGCTAGCAATATTACACGAAGCCCCATTTAGGGCCACGGGCCCGAAAGATCATTCAACATTGAGTAACCAGGCTATTGCTTCCGACGCTTTGGCTCAGCCCACCACAGCCGACAGGATTGGCCTGGGCTCCAGCGTGGGGCCGCTCGCGCTGCCTCACCTGAAGATCGGCGAGCTCGACTTAGGCTTTCCCGTGGTGCAGGCGGCATTGAGCGGCTACAGCGATTGGCCGATGCGGATGCTGGCTCGTGAGCATGGTGCGAGCTACACATTGTGCGAAGTCATGCTCGATCAGTTCCTGGTCGCCTTTCGCAATCGCAGCAAGAACAGGCATTTCCTGTACAACTCGGCGGAAGAGCAACCAGTGGCGGGGCAATTGATGGGGGCCGAGCCCGAGCAGTTCGCGCTGGGGGCCAAGCGACTGGTGGAAGCCGGCTTTGCCGTGATCGACATCAACTTTGGCTGCCCCGTCAAAAAGGTACTCGGCCGTTGTCGCGGCGGATTTCATTTGAGCCAACCCGCGATCGCTCTGGAGATCATGCGTCGCACGCGCGACATCGTCCCACCGGAGATCCCGGTGACGGTCAAAATGCGCCGTGGTCTGGACGATTCCTCAGCCAGCCGCGACCAGTTTTTCGAAATCCTGTCCGGCGGTTTCGAAGCCGGCTTGGCCGCGGCTACCGTGCATGGGCGAACGGTACTGCAGCGCTACAAGGGGCCCAGCCGCTGGGAATTCTTAAGGGACGTCAAGCAGGCCTTCCCCGATCGCACAATTCTCGGGAGCGGCGACCTGTTTACCGCCGACGACTGCTTGCGGATGATCAGTGAAACGGGGGTCGACGGCGTCACCGTAGCTCGCGGTGCCATTGGAAACCCGTGGATTTTCGAACAAGCTCGCGCGCTGGCCCAGGGACAACCGCTGCCCGCTCCCCCGAGCCTATTCCGGCAGCGGGCGGTCATGCAGCGCCACTGGGAGTTAGCTGAGCAGATCTATGGGGCCAATCAGACCGGCGTCCTGATGCGCAAGTTTGGCATCAAGTACTCGACCAGTCATCCGCGTGGCTTGGAGGTGCGATCGGCATTCACACGCGTGCGCGAGCGCGAGCAGTGGTGGGCCGCGTTGGATCAGTGGTACGCAGAGGATCTGCCCGGTGTCTATCCGTCGGCCGACAGCCACCGCGCGCAGGCCTCGGGCTGCACCGCCGAGTGCGGATAGGTGGGCAGCAAAATTCGGGTAGGAGTAGCCAAACTGCGGTCGGCGGTAGGAATTCAGCAGCTATTTGCCTGAAAAATTTGACAATGGGGGTCTGCTTCGGATAGTTTAGTAGCAGGGAGTATTCGCTGCGCACAGCTTCGGCTGCGCTGCAGGACGTTTCGCACTGGAGATCGGGTAAATGCATTTCAACAGCCATCGCTTCACCGCCTGGTCAGCCTGTTTGCCGGTTATGAGCTGGCTGGTCGTGTGCTTGCTAGTCGCGAGCTGGGGGAACTCCGCGCGTGGCCAAGCCCCTGCGGCTGGTGAAATACTGACGCGAGAGCAGGATAAGCTCGCCCGCGACTTCATCCGCGGCCGCGCTCCGGCGACCGAGGAAGCCAAGCAAGCCCTGCGACTGAAGATGAAAGCCGAAGTAGATCGCCTGAAATTCCCCACTCCCAAGAGCTTTGCCGAAGCAGAAGCCATGTCCAAGCTGGCCGATACGCGGGCCAATATAGACGCGATGTGGATCAGCGGCGCTAAAGACCAAGCCGCGCGAGCCACTGCCGCCGAGGCATTGGCCGTGTGGGGACGCCAGCTACTAGCCGAGGATGTTTCGCCACAGTCCAAGATCAATTGCATGGCCATGTTGGCCGAACTCGACGAAGCGGGGATCAGCGGCGTGGCACCTCCCACTCCTTCAGAACACGCCTTTAGAGTTCTCTTTGCCTACGCCGGCAATGATCAAGCGCCACTTTACTTGCGGGCCATCGCCTTGCACGGCCTCAATCGCCACATCGGCCGCTGGTGGCCGACAACCAAATGGCCCGATAACGGCAAGAAGCAGATCGAGAAGACGCTGACTGACATCGTCAACTCCGAACCCAAGAGTCCGCTCGACGAACGAGCTCACGCCTGGATGGTCCGCCGCGCGTACGACTGCCTGAGCACGATGGGCTCACCCTACGGTGCCAACTCGGCCCTCAATCGCTTGGCCGACCCGAAAGCCCTGCCGAGCCTACGCTTAGCCGCACTGGAATACGTCTCGCGGCTCGATACCACGGGTTTCCCCGCGGATAAGAAAAGCCTGTACCTGATCGGCTTGGCGCACTTCACGCGCAGCCAATTGGTCGACTGGTACGAGCGCGAGGACAATGTCTTGCGCGCCAAATCGGGAGCAGCCGCGGGTGGCATGATGGGCGGCGACATGATGGCTGGCGGCATGGGCGGCATGATGGGCGGTGGTTACGAAGGCGGCATGATGGCTGGCGGCGGTGGTGGCGGCTATGAAGCGGGAGGCCCCGGCATGATGGGCAGCGCCGGAGCCGGCCGCCGAAGCAAGCCGGTCGACACCCAGACTTGGCAAGTTCGCCTAGGACGCCGCAAGGTCAATCAGCTCTCGCAAGCTGTGCACGCTGCACTGGACGGAATTCCCATTCCTGAGGAGAAGCCGATCGCAGGCGTCAAACCGCTCAAAGATGCGCAGTTAACCGCTGAGGAACAGGCCAAATTGGGCGAGCTGGTAAGCGCTATCGAGGCGCTTCAGACGGCGGTCAACGATCCACTCCTGGTCACCACCATGACCAGCCTGCTGGCACAGGCCGAGGGCAATATCGAAGAGATCATGGATTTGGTCAAAGAGGTGCCAGGCTTTCTAGATCGCTATCCCGATTTGACTCAGGATGACGATCTGCCCACCGCCGAGGATCCCGAGGTGCGTCGGCCTGCGGCTAATGCTGAGGGGCAGGAGCCTGGTTTAGATGGGCCGGCCGCTCCGGCCGGGCAAGCTCCGCCCGCAGTCCCGGCTGATCCCGAAAACTCGGCAGCCCCTGCCGGCGATGACACCGCGGCCAAATAGTAATTAGCCGTTTTGGCGTTAGCCACGGTTGATTAGCCGTTTGGGTATTAGCCACGGTTGACCATCCGTTTTGGCGTTGGCCACGGTTAATTGCTAAAACAGGAAACTGATGCGTCGGTGCTTAATAGATAATTTTCTCGTATATCCGTCGTCAATGATGGTTGTCAGCCATATGCCCAGCAGGAGCTCGCAGGCGTGAGTCAGCATTTTCGAGTGGCGGGAATTTCCTTCGAGCATATGCACATGGGCGATAACCTGCGGATGGCCGCAGATCACTCGGCGTGCCAAGTAGTCGGTTTGTGCGACGTGGATCGCTCGCGCATGCTGGCTGCCCAGCGCGATCTGCAGCTCCCCGACGACAGCTTGTATGCCGATTGGCAGCACTGCATTGAAGCCTGCCGACCCGACTTGCTGATCCTCTGCCCAGCGACGGGCGACCACGCGACCTGGGTCGAGCGTCTGGCCCCGTTTGGCCTACCGCTGTTGGTCGAAAAACCCATGGCCGCTTCGCTGGCCGATGCCGACCGCATGATCGCCGCCTGCCAACAGCACGACGTGGTGTTAGCAATCAACTGGCCCATCGTGTGGGTCCCCGCTCATCGCACGGCCAAGCGCTTGGTCGACGAAGGGCGAATTGGCAAAGTCATTGAAGTCCATCACTACGGTGGCAATCGCGGCCCGCTGTGGCACACGGCCGGGAAAGTGGAAATCACGGCCGCCGAGGTCGAGCGCCAGAAACCGAACAGTTGGTTTTATCAGCGCGACAAAGGGGGCGGCTCCATGCTCGATTACTTAGGCTATGGAGCCACCCTCGGCACATGGTTCATGGACGGAGCTCGGCCGCTGGAGGTCACCTCGGTCACCGACGGCGCGACCGGTCTTGAAGTCGACGAACATTCCATAACGGTTGCTCGCTACGAGTTTGGACTGAGCAAGTTCGAAACGCGGTGGGGCACCTACACCGACCCCTGGACGCACCAACCCCAGCCCCGCTGCGGTTTCGTTTTGGTCGGGACCGCCGGCACGATCAGTTCGTTCGACTACGCCCCGACGGTGCATATGCAAGATGCCGAACATCCGGCTGGACGCGACATACCCGTCGATACGCTGACCGCCCCCACCCAGAATCCGCTTCAGTACGTAGTGGACCGCCTGCAGCGTGGAGTGCCGATCGAGGGCCCGCTTTCTCCGGCCATCAGCCGCATTGGCCAGCAGATTGTCGACACCGCCTTGCATAGCGCTCTGGAAAAACGCACGCTGCCGTTGATGGACTGAGGCGGCCAGACCGCTGCGACTTGCCCGAGTAGCTCCAGCCGCTGAGGCGCTGTTGGGACACTGCTGAGAGGCGCTGCTGAGAGGCGCTGTTGAGAGACACTGCTGGGGTCAAGTGCTGCTATAATGAAACTTGAAACAACGGTATCGTGGTACGTCGCTTCCTTCCACGCCCTTCCCACCGCAGATAGAGAACGCCTGAATATGTTCTATCCAATAACATCGCGCGCGCCGGCCCTTTGGCTCTATGCATTGGTCGTCCTGGCTTGCGGTGCACTTAACAGCTTGCCGGCTTCGGCTCGCGGCGACGAGCGTGTGTCGTTCAATGCGGACATTCGTCCGATTCTCAGCGCGGCCTGTTTTAAGTGCCACGGCTTTGATGAAAACGCACGGCAAGCCGACCTGCGTCTAGACGCCGTCGAAGGTGCGAGCCACGTCATGAATTCGACGGACCTCAGTGAAAATCTGCTGTGGGAACGCGTAGCTTCCACCGACCCAGACACAGTTATGCCTCCGCCTGACCAACAACGCCAATTGTCGGAGACAGAAAAACAGTTGCTGCGGCAGTGGATCGAGCAGGGTGGAACCTTTCAAGGCCACTGGGCGTTTGAGCCGATCGCCCCAGGCGAGCCACCGGTAGTAGGCGAGCCACCGGCGGCCGGCGAGGCACCCGAGGCTTGGCAAGTCAATCCGATCGACCGCTTTCTGTTCGCTCAAATGTCGCGCCGCGCAATGCTGCCGCAGCCGGAAGCGGATCGCGAAACGCTTATTCGCCGCGTGGCCTTCACGCTCACCGGCCTGCCGCCCACGCTGCAAGAGGTGGACGCATACCTGCTGGACACGTCCCCTGGAGCTTACGAACGCATGGTCGACGGCTACCTCAATTCACCGCGCTATGGTGAAGAGATGGCTCGCCCGTGGCTAGATATCGCCCGCTACGGCGATACGCATGGCTTGCACTTAGACAACGTTCGCGACATTTGGGCTTATCGCGATTGGGTCGTCACCGCCTTCAACGCCAACAAGCCCTTTGACGAATTCACCATCGAACAATTGGCCGGCGACCTGCTGGAAAATCCGACCCAACAACAATTGGTCGCCACCGGGTTTAATCGCTGCAACGTGACAACCAGCGAAGGGGGCGCTATCGACGCCGAGTTTCTCTATCGCTACGCGGTCGAGCGCGCGAGCACAACCTACGAAGCTTGGCTCGGCCTAACCGGCGGTTGTGCGGTCTGCCATGACCACAAGTTCGATCCCATTTCGGCCAAAGAGTTCTATCAGATCTACGCGTTTTACTACAGCGCTGCCGATCCGGCCATGGACGGCAATATCTCCAACACGCCGCCCTATCTCTCGCTGGCCACGCCTGCTCAGCAACAGCAACTCGAGCACTTGCGACAGATCGAACAAGCCTCCGAGAGTCGCTGGCAATCAGCGGCCAGCGATCTGGCTGGCGAGTGGGATCAATGGCTGGCCAGTCACTCAGTTGAAGATCAGGCAGCGGCCGCTGGCGCAACGGCGACCCCGGATAAACCGGCGACTGTGGCCAGCGCAGCCACCGCGCCTTCAGGCA